>JAJQEA010000098.1 GCA_021201905.1 Clostridia bacterium | reverse complement strand
TGCTCTGCAGAGAAAAACTGTCATTGGGACCATAGGAGTAATCTATCAGCTCAAACCGGGAATTTGTGAGAAAAACCGGATTTTTAAGCACCAGGCTTAATTCGGACAGCATTCGCTCGGGCACCTTGTACTTGCTGATGGAATCCACAATATCCTTGTAGGCGATTGAGACATGGTACATATCATCTAACTGTTCTTCAAACATGCGCTTATGAATCATATAGGCAAAATCGCAAAAATAAAGGTTATAAGGCAGTTCGTATATAGGGAAGTCCAGCTTGTTTCCGTCCTCCAGTATGATATTGGGAATTTCCTTGTGGTACCGGTGCAGCTTCACGCCAAGAGCGGCGCAGCCCTTTTCCTTCAGCGACGCAACAAAACCTGTCAGTATGGACGGATTATGAAACGTAATATATCCGGAGTCAACGACAAATTCCCCTCCGTGCAGCCAATCCAGGATTTCAGGTGTATCTATTATGGTGAAAGAAGTAATCTTCCTGTTTGTCCCGCGGAAGCCGGCAACACATCGGATTTGTTCAAGGTCTGATGTGAAATTTGCAACTGTAACCATGATGTCTCAACTCCTCCTGATGATTTTTATGTAATCATATCAGTTACCACATCATTATATCAGCTGCTATATAATTAAACAATATGCACTTTTTTTGATTTTCCTTGAAAAAACTGTGCACATTGACAGGGAAATGAGGAACGATAAATGATAACATATAAATAAATATTTGAATTTGCAGAAAATAAACGGCATATACTGGTAAAAATGCTGTAAACAAGCCGGAAAAAGCCGGGTGTATTATATGAATTTCAAAATAGTGCAGAAAGGAAAAACAGGAATGTTATTAAGGGCAAATAAGGATCGGATATTTGATAATTTGAACACATTAAGCACCTTTAACAGCTGTCCGGAGCAGGAAGGGATCACGCGCGCCCTGTTTTCAGAGGCGGAGATCGGGGCCCGCAATTACGTGAAGGAACTGATGACCCAGGCGGGCCTGGTTGTCACGGAGGATGCAATCGGCAATATCTGCGGAACCCTGGTTGGAAGCTGCCCTGACCTGGCGCCTGTGTGGAGCGGTTCCCACGTTGACACGGTCCGCAATGGCGGGATGTATGACGGAATGGTGGGGGTGATTGGCGCAATTGAAGCCTGCAGGATGATAAAAGAAAATAAGCTCAGCCACCAGAGGAGCATAGCCGCGCTGGTATTTACATCCGAGGAGCCCACCCGTTATAAATTCGGCTGTATCGGAAGCAGGGCATTGGCAGGCCATCTTTCCCTGGAGGAGACAAAGGGTCTTGTAGATGAGAACGGAATATCACTGTACGATGAGCTGGACCGGCTGGGATATACGGAAATGGATTACAGCAAGGTTATGAGGAGAAAGGGGGATGTGTTTGCGAGCGTGGAACTGCACATTGAACAGGCGCCTGTTCTTGAGCAGCTCAATTGTCCCATTGGAATCGTGGAAGCTATCTGTGCGCCTACCTATATAAATGTAGTGCTGGAAGGACAGCAGGAGCATGCGGGCTCCACACCGATGAACGCCAGGCATGATGCGATGGCGGCTGCCTGTGAGATTGTGCTGAAAATAGAAAGCCTGGCTCAAAGCTATGGAAACAATTATACGGTAGCTACCGTTGGAAGGATGCTTTCATTTCCGAATTCGTCCAATGTCATTGCGGGGAGAGTGGAATTTTCAATCGATATAAGAGATATCAGTGAAGAGAGAAAAACCGACATGGCAAAAAAAATCGGTACATACATTGATACGGTTGCAATGCTTCGCGGTTTGCGGGCGTCCCATTGTGTGACGGCGGATGATTTGCCTCATTCTTCGGACAAAAGGATAATGGCAATCATAGAAGAAAGCTGTAAAAAGGAGGGGATTTTCTCAAATAAAATGGTTAGCGGCGCATACCATGACTCTCTGTTTATCGCTGAGTTTGCGCCGATGGGGATGATTTTCGTGCCAAGCCGCAAGGGTATCAGCCATGATCCGGCTGAGTATACAGACATGGATGACATTGTGCTGGGAACAGAGGTCCTGGCAGATACGCTCCTGACCCTTTCCAATTCAAAAGAAATAGAGTGATATAAAGTAACTTATTAACCAGGTAGCCCTACCGGCTACACCAGTATTACGTTAGGAGGTTGCAGAATGAGCAATATTGAGCAAGTCCAACATGTTTCAAATTCACCAATCTTGTGGCTGCTATGTGGCGTCACGGTCATCATATCCGCGATACAGACCGTGCTGTACATGAGGCAGTGCAGCAAGACCACCAGGGTGGCGGGACTGGATCCCAAGATTCCCAAAGAGGCTTTCCGGGTGGGACTGATATCCGCCATAGGCCCTGCATTGGGTGTGTTTATTGTAATGGTTGGACTCATGGCTTCCATCGGAGGCCCCATGGCATGGCTTCGTCTTTCCATTATCGGCGCCGCGGCCACAGAGCTTTCGGCGGCAAACATTGGAGCGGAAGCATGCGGGGTGACCCTCGGCACAGAGCAGTATACCTTGATATGTCTTGCAGTCTCATGGTTTACCATGGCTTTAAACGGCGCCGGCTGGCTTATCTTTACCGGTATTGCAACCCCATCATTAGAGACACTCCGCAATAAAGTGTCCGGGGGAGATATGAAATGGCTGGTTGTCTTAAGCGGCGCGTGTTCCCTTGGCATTTTCGGTTATTTGAACGCAGGTGAAATCTTAAAGGGTATGGGCAATACACTGGCAGTTTTAGCGGGCGCGGTTTCCATGGTGCTCCTCGTCAAAACCGTGTGCAGGAAATACCCGAAGCTGATGGAATATTCCTTGGGTATCGCCATGATTATCGGCATGATATTCGCGTTGGGATATGATCAGTTACTCAAATAGACCAGGAGGGATGATAAATGACTGATAATGAAATCATGAAAGATTGGAAGAAAAGTAGCATTGTTATTGGATCACCTACAAATATCCTGGCCGCCCTGACCTCATTTATACCGGTTATATGGCTCTGTACCACCTATAACTGCTGGCCGCCCATCAGCACGGTTCTCACCGCCTGGGGCATGGTTGCAGCCTCCTTTGGAGCGTTCTATTTTGTGGAGCCGGTTTCCTACTATGCCGCTCTCGGCATGACAGGAACCTACCTCAGCTTTTTGTCAGGAAATATCGGCAACATGCGTGTACCCTGTGCGGCATTGGCCCTTGACGTGACACATTCCACGCCGGGAACCATTCAGGCAGAGGTGGTTTCCACCATGGCGATCTGCGGATCCATCATCACCAACCTGATAGGCACCACCTCCGCTGTTATCGTGGGCGGCGCGGTTCTGTCCGTGCTTCCGGAGTTTATCGTGGTTGGCCTTACGAAGTATGCCAGCTCCGCTATTTTTGGAGCCACCTTCGGAAATTTCGCGGTTAAATATCCAAAGGTCGCGGTGTTTGCATTGGCAATCCCGGTTATCCTCAAGATGACCACGGGACTTCCGGCAGCAGCGGTTATCGTATGTACTGTATTCGGCACATTGTTTATTGCAAGAGTGTTCTATAAAAAGGGACTTGTGAATTAACTGTGGATTGGGATAATCCATTTTGAGGAAAGGAGCAGTATCGTATCATGTGGGAGAAATGTAAAGAATTACAGGAAGAGCTGGTCAAGATGCGCAGGGAACTGCATCAGATTCCGGAGCTGGGCGGAAATTTACCGGAGACCAGGGCATATGTAGAGGCAAAATTAAATGAGCTGGGGATTCCTTTTGTGGAAAATGAGACTGACAGCGGCCTTATTGCAACCATCAAGGGAGGAAAAGAGGGAAAGACAATCGCGCTGCGTGCTGATATGGATGCCCTTCCCATTAAAGAGGCCAATGAGGTCGATTACATATCCAGACATGAAGGGTGTATGCATGCCTGCGGTCATGATACACATATGACCATGCTGCTGGGAGCGGCAAAGATACTAAATGAATATAAGGACCAGATTCCTGGTACGGTAAGGCTGTTCTTCCAGACGGATGAGGAAGGTTCCAAGGGGGCTCAGAGGATTTGCGCCGAGGGAGCCATGGACGGCGTGGACGCAGTGTTCGGAACCCATATCGGAACCATTATCTCCAAGGATATCAAGGCGGGAACCGTGATCTGTGTGCCGGGCTGCTGCATGGCGTCCTTTGACAAATTTGCAATCAAGGTAAAAGGAATCGGATGTCACGGTTCCACCCCGGAAAAAGGCGTGGACCCGGTCAATATTGCGGCCCATATCATCATCAATCTCCAGGAAATCATTGCACGGGAGATTCCGGCAGTGAAGCCGTCGGTACTGACCATCGGCCATGTGGAGGCGGGATTTGCTTATAATGTGATTCCGTCAGAGGTTCTGATTGAAGGCACCATCCGTGCTCTGGAGGAGGATGTGCGTCAAGAACTGGCAAAGAGAATCGGCGAGATTGCCAGGGCAACGGCTGAAACCTTCCGTGGTGAAACAGAGTACGAGATGATCTGGGGCGCTCCTCCTGTTACCAATGATGCCGGTATGGCGGAGCTGGCAGCTAACTGTGCGCGGGACGTGGTAGGGGATGATATGGTCATTGACCACCTGGATGCCCCCAACATGGGCGGCGAGGATTTCGCCTATTATCTGGAAAAGGCGCCGGGAGCATTTATGTTCTTAAGCTCATCCAATCCCCAGAAGCATACGGACGTACCCCATCATAATCCGCGCTTTAATGTAGATGAGGATGTGTTCTGGATTGGCTCCGCTGTATTTGTACGGATTGTTGAACGGTTCTTCCAGATATAATGATTAAGGCTCAGAAAGGACTTCTAAGATATGTCACCAGGGTTATTGTTTCTCGCATACGGAGTCATTGTTGTAGTGGCAATGTACGGTTTTGTGTACATCCCCAATAAAAAGAAGCATAAGAAAATGCAGGAGCTGCATGATTCTGTCAAGGCAGGGGATATGGTCGTCACCATCGGAGGGGTAGTAGGTAAGGTGGCTAAAAAGGAAGGGGAATACCTTACTCTGATTATCGATGAGGAAAAGAGTGTGACCATGAGGATTGTACTGTATGCAGTCAATCAGAAGATAGAGAAGTGAGAAAAGAGGTGGAGCATCCGTCCGGGTGCTCCGCTTTTGTGTTATCATGGTTAAGAGCCGGCGGTCCGGGGCCGGCATCATTTCATGTAAAATGCGCAAGATTTCTTAAGACATTCGGAGGGGTTTTGATTATACTATGGTAGAATACACGGCACCCTGGGATCGGAACACATTCCCGGCGTGCCGGCGGTAAGGAGGCAGTTTTATGATGAGCAGTATGGATAAGGTAATCCTGGCAATTAATTTTATTGAAGCCAATCTGACGAAAAAAAATGGATTTGGACATGATTTCCGGCGCGGTCCATTATTCCAAATACCATCTTCACCGTGTGTTTTCTGATACAGTGGGTCTTACCATTCACGATTACATCCAGCGCAGGCAGCTGACAGAGGCGGCCAAGCTGCTTGTATTTTCCTGCAAACCGATTGTACAGATTGCATTTTTATCCGGTTACCAGAGCCAGCAGGCATTTACCAATGCGTTTACAGCCATGTATAAGATGCCTCCCAACATGTACAGGGAAAAGGAACGGTTTTATCCCTTACAGCTCAAATTCAATTTTGAAGGGAGTTATGAAATGTTTGACAGAAAAGAAAGGGTATCATGGGAGATTTCATTTGCGTCGGAGGAGGATATTCCGGGCTGGATGGAACTGGTGAGACTTGTGATTGACGGTTTTCCCCATCTGAATGAGGAGGAATATATCCGGGTCTTAAGACAGAAAATCAGTACAAGGCAGGCCCTTATCATGAAGGACGGAGGAACCGCCATCGGCATCATGCTGTTTTCCTATGAAAACGGCAGCATTGATTTCATGGGAAGCCATCCGCTTTACAGGAAAAGAGGTGTTCCAAAGGCCATGCTGGACAAGGTTATGAGGAAACTGCTTACGGGGAAGGAAATCAGCATTACCACCTACCGGGAAGGCGATAAGGCGGATACCGGATACCGGAAGGAAATCATGGGGCTGGGCTTTGCGGAGGCGGAGCTGCTGGTGGAATACGGCTACCCCACTCAGCGCTTTATCTTACAGCAGGAGGAACAGGACCATGAGTGATTATCCATCCATTCCGTTTCCCGATGAGTTAGCGCACCTGGAACAGGTGAACGCCAGGCTGTCAGACGCCCTGGAGCAGGCGGAGGCATCTGTCAGGAGGGCGGACAGGGAATATACGGATACAAAAAAATACATGGCGGACCACAGGGGAGAAATCGATCCCCATGAGATGTTCCAGAATGAACTGCTGTTAAAACAGACAGACAGGACAGGCGCCTTTGCTGTGGAGATGCAGGATCGGCTTGCGAAATTAAAGGATTCCCCGTATTTTGCCAGAATTGATTTCAGGGAGGAGAACGAGGAGGAGGGGCAGCCCTGCTATATCGGACGGTTTGCCTTTCAGTATGAAAATGAACCGTTGGTGTTTGACTGGCGCGCGCCCATATCCGGCATGTTTTATGACTGCGAGGTTGGAGCCGCCGGATTTATGGCGCCCGCCGGGTGGACGGCCGGAGAGCTTACCAGGAAGCGGCAGTTTAAAATCAGGAACGGAGTCATGGAATATGCCCTTGAAAGCTCCGCCAATGTGCAGGATGATGTTTTGCAGAGGGAGCTGAGCCATACCTCGGATGAGAAGATGAAATCCATCATTTCCACCATACAGAGAGAGCAGAACCAGATTATCAGAAATGAGAGGGAGGGGACAATGATTATCCAGGGAGTGGCCGGTTCCGGTAAAACCTCCATTGCCCTCCACCGTATTGCGTTTTTGCTGTACCGCTTCAAAGACAGGCTGAGCGCCAGGAATGTTACGATCCTGTCGCCCAACAAGGTGTTCGGGGACTATATCTCAGGCGTGATCCCTGAGCTGGGTGAGGAACCCATCTATGAGATGAGTTTTGGGGAGCTGGCTGAAATCCAGCTGGAGGGAGTCATTGGTTTTGAACCGGACAGGGATCCCTTTGAGACCCAGGATGAGGCATGGAGCAAGAGGGTGCGGTTTAAGTCAACCCTGGACTTTGTTTCCCTGCTGGATCAGTACATAGAACAGCTTCCGGAGTTTATTTTTGTTCCAGCGGATTATGTGTATGGCAGCTTTTCGGCCAGGAAGGATTGGATCCGGGACCGGTTCCTGGCCTATGGAACATGTCCCATAAAGAAGCGGCTGGCAATGGTTGCGGACGATATTCATGACCGCTTTGAGACGGATAATATCATGGAACAGGAGGTGCCCAGGCCCCGGACCATACTGAAACAGCTGAATTCCATGCTTGCCATGAAGGACACCCTGGCTGTCTATAAGGATTTCTATAAACGGATGGGTATTCCGGAATATTTTGTCATGGCCGCCAGAAAAACATTGGAGTGGGCGGATGTGTACCCGTTTTTATATCTCCATGCAGCTTTTACGGGCTTAAAGGAAAGCCATATCACCAGGCACCTTGTGATTGATGAGATGCAGGATTACACGCCTGTCCAGTACGCTGCCTTAAACCGCATGTTTCCATGCCAGAAAACCATTTTGGGGGATTTCGGCCAAACTGTTAACCCTAACCATATGCAGGGGCTGGAGGATTTGCGGACAATCTATGACAAGGCCCAGTTTGTGGAATTGAATAAGAGTTACCGTTCTACCTATGAAATCATGGGGTTTGCAGGAAAAATCCATCCTGTATCCGCCCTGGAACCGGTGAAGCGCCACGGGGAACCGCCGGCGCTGATCCCGTGCCTGGATGCAGCGGATGAACTCAGGGAGATAAGGGAGGCGATCCGCTGCTTCAGGACAGGGAAAAATGTGTTGCTGGGGATTATCTTAAAGACAGACGCGGCGGCAAAGGACATGTATGGGGTGCTGGCAGGGGATGATGACATAAGCCTGATCACCCCGGAAAGCGCCAGCTTCCAAAACGGGATTTCCATTACATCGGTCCGCATGTCCAAGGGGCTGGAGTTTGACGAGGTCCTGATCCCTCAGGCGGATTGCAAAACCTATGCCTCTGATTTTGACCGCAGCCTGCTATATATCGCATGTACGCGGGCCATGCACAGGCTTACGCTTATGTATAGCGGGAAGGAGACGGAATTTATTTCCGGGCAGGCGCTTTTTTGAACTTTTTAGAAGCTTTTTTGATAAACGTTAAAGGTTGACAGAAATCACGCCCTGTTATAAGATGGAAATACAAGAAAACGAAAAGGGTGATGAAGGTCCGGCATATGGTTTGCCGCATAATCAGCGGCATGGATATGACTGGAAGGGAGTAGATAAAATCAATTGAATCAGTGACAAACGGCTGAGTCATCAGCTTAATTTGTGTACCTGATATTTGATTTTATTTTACTCTAAGGGCCATTCATCTGACAGGGCTGAGCCGCGGAGTAAAATCTGCGGCTTTTGTTTTGCCTTATTCTAACGCAGAGGAGGAAATAAGAATGTTTGAGTGTATCAGTAAAATGTTAGAGCGTCCCCAACTTTTCCAGGAGACAAAGGTTCCCTTTTGGAATGATAAATACATTTCAAAGCAAATGCTCAAGGCTCATCTGGACCCTGATTTCAATGGGGCCAGCAGAAAGCTTCCGTTCATAGAATCGTCCGTGAACTGGATAAAGGAGACCATACCGCCTGGGGACTACGCTGCACTTTTAGACCTGGGATGCGGTCCGGGTCTGTACGCGGAACGGTTTGCCAGGGCGGGATTTCAGGTGACGGGTGTGGATTTTTCAGAAGGTTCCATTGATTATGCCAGGGACTCGGCAAAAAGGAATGGCCTGGATATCCATTATATATATCATGATTATCTGGACCTGGAGCTGAACCGCTGTTTTGATTTTATTACCATGATTTATTGTGATTATGGAGCGCTGTCGGAGAGAAACCGCCGCACTGTCATGCAGACAATGTATCGCCATCTGAAACCGGGAGGAAGGGTGCTTCTGGATGTTTTTTCCATGGAAAAGTATAAGGCATTCCGGGAAGGGGATACCTGGGAGCTGAATCCGGACGGAGGTTTTTGGAGGGAACAGGGATATGTGGTATTAAACAGGTTCAGCAAATTCACAGAGGATGTCACATTAGAGCAGATTGCGGTGATTTCAGAACAGGATACGGCGGTGTATTATCTGTGGAACCAATATTTTACGGTGGAGACGCTGGAGCGGGAAGTGCTTCCGTGGGGATTTCGCGTCAGCGGTGTATATGGGGATGTGGCGGGAAGGGGGTATGACGGGACAGGGGATACGATTGCGGTTTTATTGGAAAAACCATGACAGGGAAAAGGGATTCCAATGGCGGGAACCCCAAAACCTTGTAAACCTGGTCCGTTTCCTGTATACTAACATTCAGACACAGGGCAGAGAAAGGCGGGATGTCATGAAGCCATTTACCTGTTGTAAATTGGAGATATTTATACCGGAAACACATTTAAAGGCGCTGCAGAAAGCATTGCAGGATGTGGACGCAGGGCATATAGGAAATTATGACAGCTGCATGTCATACAGTCCGGTGACAGGCTGCTGGAGGCCTCTGGAGGGCAGCAGCCCGTTTATCGGCACATGCGGCAGCATCAGTGCGGAGCCGGAGCTGAAGGCAGAGGTGACCTGCAGGACAGAGCGGTTAAAGGAAACCCTGGCTGCCATCAGGAAAGTCCATCCCTATGAGGAACCGGTCATCAATGTGATTCCCCTGTATATGACTGGTATGGACGCAGAACGCGGATGAAACGGAAATTTGGAGAAGGCAGGTACAGTTGGGATGAAATTAAGGGTATTGGTTGATAATAACACTTACATAGACAGATACTATCTGGGTGAACCGGCGGTCAGCTACTACATTGAATGTGACGGCATCCGGCTTCTGTTTGATGCGGGGTATTCGGATGTGTTCCTTCAAAACGCGGAGGCCCTTGGAATCGGCCTTGGCCAGGTCACCCACATGGTGTTCTCCCATGGCCATAACGACCACACCAGGGGACTCATGTTTATGAAGGAGCGCCTGGATATGTCGGGGATGGAGGTCATTGCCCACCCGTCCTGCTTTGATGAAAAGGTGTTCGGCGGGGAATCCATCGGCGCGCCCTATTCTGCTGCGGACATGGCTGCTATTTGCAGATACCGGCCCTGTGACAGGCCGTGGGATATCTCAGAGCATCTGGTGTTTCTGGGGGAGATACCGGACAGGGTGGCCTTTGAGAAGAGAAATGCCATTGGCAGGACAAGGATAAAGGGAAAGTGGCAGGATGACTATGTGAGGGATGATTCCGCCCTGGTCTACAGGGGAGAGGAAGGCATTTTCATCATAACAGGGTGTTCCCACAGCGGTATATGCAATATAGTCCAATACGCGCAGGCGGTATGCGGCCGGAAGCGGATTCTTGGCATCATAGGCGGATTTCATCTCTTTGAAGCGGACGAACGGCTGGCCCGCACAATTGACTATCTGAAATGCAGCGGCGTGGAGCAGCTCTATCCCTGCCACTGTGTATCCCTGCGGGCGAAAGCCGGAATGATGGAGGCTTTGCCCGTGAAGGAAGTGGGTGTGGGAATGGAGCTTTGCCTGGACGGACAGACCGTGCTTTAATTCATAGATTTTGCAGCAGAGAAAGGTTTTACATATGAGACAGACAAAAGAGGACATGAAGAAACCAGAAAACCGTAATTCAAATGCAAGGGATCCGAGATATGACTGCCTGCGGGCCGTGGCGGTCATGGCAATCATCATGGTACATGCCATGCCGGTGGAGACAGTGAGCCCCCGCCAATGGTGGTTTAACAGCATCATGACCCCCTTCCTGCTGTCCTTTGTGGGGATCTACTTCATGCTCAGCGGCATGTTCCTGCTGGAACGCGGAACGGAGCGGATCGGGGAGTTTTACAGAAAACGTCTTATTACGGTGGGAATTCCGTTTCTGGTTTACGGCCTTATTTACTATTGCTATAATGTCCATGTGGACGGAGTGGTTCTGCCCCTCTGGAAGCATGCCGGGCGGTACCTGGGGCAGGTGCTGACAGCCGGGATTCCCAGGGCGGGCCACATGTGGTTCATGTATGCCATTGTGTCTTTTTATATCTGCGCGCCCTTTCTGTCCAGGATGGTAAAGAACATGACGGACCGGGAACTGAAGGTGTTCCTGCTACTGATGCTGGGAATCCATGTGGCGGAGGTGGCGGGGGAGATCCTTGATCTGGATGTGAAGCCATGGGCCCAGTTTGTGCTGTATACAGGATGGGTCTACTATTTTCTCCTGGGATATGGCCTTAAGCGCTTATGCAGGAAGGAACAGTTTCCTGTATTCGCGGTCCTGGCAGTGCTCGGCCTGGCCATGGATGTGGCCGCGGACATCGGCCTTTCGTGGTGGGTTCCCCAGAATCCCCACAAATCACCTGCCATGGTGTTCATCTGCGCCGGAGTATTTCTTCTGTTTGAATATTATGGCGGAAAGGCGCCTGCATGGGCGGGAAGGCTGGGAATATTCATCAGCAGGTACAGCTTTTCCATTTACCTGATTCATTTCCTCATCCTGAGCTATTATGTGAATCCGGTACTTTTAAAGGATATGCTGGCCCGCCACTATATATTGGGCACCCTGGTGTCTGCCGCCGTCACCTTCCTTTTGTCCCTGGGGTGTTCCATGCTGGTGGATCATCTGGCAGTCAGGCCGCTGGAACGGCTGGCTGAGAGGCTATAGGGGATATGGTTCTGGACGCAAAAGTGGGCCACAGAAGCGGGATACAAAAGTGGAATACAGAAGCGGGATACCGCGGATATGATTCAGAGAAAAAGGAGAAGCAGAAGCATGGAAATAAAGGTAATAGAGGGAGCATTTTCAGTATGCAGGCTTAAGGACCTGGGACAGGCCAGAATGGAGGACGATCTGTATTTTCTGGGCAGGACCGATGAGGAGATATCCCTGGTGTGCAGGACCGAGAGCGTTCCCGGGGACACGGTTTCCAGGGAAGACGGATGGAGGGCGTTCCGGATTCAGGGAGAGCTGGATTTTTCGCTGATAGGCATACTGGCCGGGATATCATCCATATTAGCGGAACACAAGATTGGGATTTTCGTGGTTTCCACGTATAATACGGATTATGTTTTGACAAAAGCAGTTGATTTTGAGCGGGCAGTGGGACTTCTGGAACGTCACGGTTACGATATTGCGGGGCAGGGACCGGAGGAAAAGAGACAGGTCCGCCCGGAAGGTGAAAGGAGCATGTTAGAATGATCAAGATACGAAACGAAAGGGAATCAGATTATAAAGTGGTGGAGGATATGACCAGGAAAGCGTTTTATAACCTTTATGTGCCGGGATGCAGTGAACATTACCTGGTCCATATCATGCGCGGCCATGAGGATTTCATACCGGAGCTGGATTTTGTCCTTGAGCTGGACGGCCGGGTAGTCGGAAACATCATGTACACAAAGGCCAGGCTGGTTGATGAGTCCGGGGCTGAAAAGGAGATTCTCACATTCGGCCCTGTTTCCGTCGCGCCGGAATACCAGAGAAGGGGCTACGGAAAGATGTTGATAGAGCATTCCTTTGAGCAGGCGGTGTCCCTTGGATATGATGTGATTGTCATATTCGGAAGTCCGGCAAATTATGTGAGCAGCGGTTTTAAAAGCTGTAAAAAGTTTAATATCTGCCTGGAGGACGGAAGCTTTCCGGCGGCGATGATGGTCCGGGAGCTTGTACCCGGTGCGCTGGACGGCAGGAGATGGATCTACCATGACAGTCCTGTTATGGCCATTTCTGAGGAAGAGGCGCGTCTGTACGACGACAGTCTGGAGCAGATGGAGAAAAAACACCTTCCAAGCCAGGAGGAGTTTTACATCATGAGCCATTCGTTCATTAAGTAAGGCGCTGATACATGAAATGAAGGAAGCATATATGACATACTGATGTCATGTTTTGTGTGATAACATGTCAGAAATAGGATCCGCGTCAAACGGATATCAGCGGAGCTTGGAAAGGAATGGGTGCCATGGCATACAGTTTAAAGGAAGTAACCATACGGACGGATAATTCAGAGGAGGGAAGGGAGCGCATAGGGGAACTCTGGCGTCATATTATGGACGGCCGTCTGCCCATTCTCTTTGACAGCGGGCATCAGTTCCGGGCAGGAATCTCCCCTGTTTCCAGATACAGCGGCTATGACGGTGATGAGACAGGCAGCTATGACCTGACCGTCATGGCGGTCACAAGGGGCTTCTTCGCCCAAATGGATGAAAAGGTGAAAACGGGGCAGTACCGGAAATATGACGAGTGGGATGAAAACGGCGACCTGGGCGCCTGTACCCAAAAGGCGTGGGAGGCCGTGTGGAGCCAGCAGAAGGATGGAACCATACGCAGGTGTTTTACAGAGGATTACGAGAGCACGGTTCCCGCAGAATACACCAAGGACGGCAGGGCGCATTGTTATCTGTACATTGCCGTCAGATAGGAAGCGGCTGAAGAAATGGAGTTGTATCAAGGGCTTGCTGCCAGCAATGGCGGCCGGCCTTTTTGTTTTTTCTCTCCGCCCACAATCTCCATACAGGTGGGGGTAAAATTGCACAATGGAAAATGCTAAAATAAAGGGAAATTTGTCGAAATAGGTTGACTATGTAAATGGGCCTATTTATAATAAAAAAATATGGTTTTTTAACAAAAATTTTATAATCATGGAAAGTTAAGGAATGGATATGGAAAGTTGGGCAGAGATGGAAGAACAAATCCTGAA
The DNA here is from genome assembly GCA_021201905.1 of Clostridia bacterium. GTDB lineage: Bacteria > Bacillota > Clostridia > Lachnospirales > Lachnospiraceae > Enterocloster. The sequence continues at coordinate 22,198 of JAJQEA010000098.1, read as the reverse complement.
AGAACTGAATCTTCACAGGATGAAGGAGGATGCTGAGGTTTTCAGCAGATTGGAGCGATACTCCGGTTCAGAGGCCGGGGAAGCAGCCGTGGACTATCTGGTTCAGGAGCTGGAAGCAGCGGGGATTGAACACGAACGGCATTATTATGAGCTTATGAGAAGCCTGCCTGTACAGGCTTCTGTTACTGTAAAGAAATCGGGAGAGCCGGATTTCACCGTGGAGGCAATCGCGGCTGTGTACAGCGGCGAAGCAAACGGGCTTCAGGGAGAACTGGTTTGGGATGAGATGTGTGCAAAAGGCCAATTAAGCGGCATGGAACAGGAGGAACGGTTCCGGACATTCAAGGGAAAGATTATCCTGACCTATGATACCAGCTTTTCCTTTTATTATGAAGCGGCGAGGGCGGGGGCCCTGGGCATCATCGCCATATGGCCCAAGGATATCCATCACCATGACACCATGGGCGGTGCGTGGGGGATGCCGGGGAGCCGTGACAGGGATTTGTATCCGTATCTGCCCTATGTGCAGATACTGGGGCAGGACGGCTTAAGGCTGATTGAGCTGGCCAAGGCGGATATGGCTGTTACAGCGCAGATGGATGTGGTCATGGACAACCGCATCGTAAGGTCCAGCATGCCGGTGGCCACGGTTCCGGGTAAGAGTGAGAGCTTCGTGCTCCTGAGCGGCCACTACGATTCCTGGTATGAGGGGATGACGGACAACGGGGCGGCTAACGTGCTGATGCTGGAGACAGCAAGAGCGCTTAAGAAATTTCAGGACAGACTGAACCGCACCGTGGTGATTGCCTGGTGGTCCGGCCATTCGGACGGGCGTTACTCCGGCTCCACCTGGTTCTGCGACCATCATTATGCGTATTTGAGGAAGCACTGCGTGGCCCACATCAACATGGATATCTGCGGCTGTGAGGGAAGCAACGCGGTCCGTTTCGACATGACCGGAATGGAGGGAGAGGCGTTTAACGATGAATTCCTCAGGCCCTATAACAGCCGCAGCCCCCTTCCGTACAGGGCTCTGGACCGTTCCAGCGACCAGACCTTCTGGGGAACCATGACCCCGGTATCCATTGCGCCCCAGTTTTATGTGGATGACGGACAGACGCCCCGGCCCCAAAAGAGAGGCGACATCTTAAGACCGGCAGCCATGCCGGCTGCCTTTGGGGTGGGCGGTCCCTTTTTCTGGTGGCATACCAGGGAGGATACCCTGGACAAGGTTGGGGACGACGTGCTGGCGCGGGACTGTGAGATAGCGGCAAGACTGGTGCTGCGCTATGCCATGGAAAGGCCCCTTCCCATTGATATGAATGGTTTCATAGGAGAAATGCAGTCCTATTTTGAGGCATTTGCAGAGGAGCTGGACCCGGACTTCGACGTGGCTCCTGTACTGGATGCCATTGCCCTGACACGCAAATCAGCCCGGAAACTCTCCGACGCCATCCAGGCGTATCCGGAGCAGGATGCGGACGGCATACTCATCCGGACAGCGGGAGAACTGGTGCGCTTAAAATATACATATTCCAGCCCCTACGGACATGACTATGCAGTGGAGCACCAGCCTTACGGGGTGTTTTCATCCCTGCTGGGAGTGCACAGGGACAATACGCCTGAGGACCGGTATCTGATGTCGCAGACGGATTTCATCCGCCAGAGAAACAGGATGACAGGCCAGCTTCATGAGGTATGCGAGGCCATTGAATTACAGCTGTACCGCTGGCAGGTACAATAGCAGATACAATCATCACTGAGAAAGGACACGTATCATGTTACGTTATATTATCAAGCGTATTATATTTGCCATACCGGTGTTAATCGGAGCAACCTTCCTGGTGTTTACCATCATGGACCTTGCACCGGGCGACCCGGCACGTATCATCCTGGGCAGCAATGCCACAGAAGCAGCCCTCGCATCCCTGAGGGATTCCATGGGGCTTAATGACCCGTTTCTGGTGCGCTACGGGCGCTTCATACTGGGACTCCTCCATGGGGATTTGGGCACATCCTACCGCAACGGACAGGCGGTGTTCTCCCTGATTATGGGACGTCTGGGCAACACCGTGGTGCTGGCCACATCGGGAATCGTATTTTCCGTCATCATCGGCATTCCGGTGGGAATCATATCTGCAATCAAGCAGTATTCCGTCCTGGACAACATCACCATGTTTATCACCCTGTTTTTGATGGCAGTGCCCACCTTCTGGTTTGCATTGATTCTCGTCATCATTTTTTCACTGAACCTGGGCTGGCTGCCGTCGTCCGGCATGCAGCACGGATTCCCGGATAATCTCATAAGCCTGATTCTGCCCACCCTGACACTGGGATGCGGATATGCGGCTCTGATTGCCCGCACCACCCGTTCCTCGGTGCTGGAGGTGGTGCGCCAGGATTACATTGACATGGCCAGGGCAAAGGGGCTTACGGAAAACGCGGTTATCTGGAAGCACATGCTGAAAATGCCCTGATTCCCATTGTCACTGTGGTGGGACTTAACTTCGGAACCCTGTTGGGCGGTTCCGTGCTGACGGAATCTATTTTCTCCTGGCCCGGCGTAGGCCGTTTTGTGGTGGACTCCATCTCCTACAAGGATACACCTGCGGTGCTGGGAAGCGTGGTGACCCTGGCAATCCTATTTACAATCGTGAACCTGATTGTTGATCTTCTGTATGCATTTTTGGATCCGAGGATTAAATCTGAATATCAATCATCATGGAAGAGGGCAAAGAAAAAATGAGCACATTAAAGAAAACAGAGAACAATTTGGGACAGGATGAAAAAGTGCGTTCCCTGTGGAAGCAGTCGGTGATTCAGTTTAAGCACAACCGGCTGGCCGTGGTGGGCCTGGTCATCATTGTCTTATTCATAGTCACCATCCTTACGACGCTGGCTATTGACCAGATCACAAACTATTCTTTTTATAACGAGTATATCATAAAGCAGGACCTTTCGCTGCGTCTGGCAAAGCCCAGCCTGGCCCATCCCTTTGGATGCGACGAGTTTGGCAGGGACCTTCTTCTGCGCATCCTGTGGGGAACCAAGCTCTCATTTGCCATCGGCGTGGTGGCCATTGCGCTGTCCGTGATTATGGGAGCTCCCTTCGGCATGATAGCCGCGTTTTACGGGGGTAAGACCGATAACGCCATCATGCGCGTCATGGACGTGCTGCTGGCTGTGCCCTACATGCTGCTGGCCATGGCCATTGTGGCGGCCCTGGGGACCAGCACCTTTAACCTGCTTCTGGCACTGGCCGTGTCCGGCATCGCCAAATACGCCAGAATCGCCAGGGCAGCGGTTCTCACGGTAAAGGACAGTGAATTTGTGGAGGCGGCCCGGGCCGTGGGCGCGTCGGACGACACCATCCTGTTCCAGTACATACTGCCCAATGCCCTGGCGCCGATTCTGGTGCAGGTATCCCTGGGAATCGGCGATTCCATTCTGGCAGTGGCGGGTCTGTCCTATCTGGGACTGGGCGTACAGCCGCCCCAGCCTGAGTGGGGGGCAATCCTCACCACCGCAAGGACCTATATGAGGGATGCATGGCATATATCCGTGTTTCCGGGACTGTTCTTAATCCTGGCTGTCATAGCCTTTAACCTGTTTGGGGACGGCCTGCGGGATGCCCTTGATCCAAAGCTGAAACGATAAGGGGGAGCAAAACGTTGAGTCATATATTAGAAATCAGAGATTTACAGGTACAATACCATACAGAGGACGGGACCGTGTACGCACTGAATCACGTGGACCTGGAGCTGGACGACGGGGAGACCCTGGGTCTGGTAGGCGAGACAGGGGCTGGAAAGACCACGCTGGCCAAGAGCATCATGCGCCTGATTCCCGATCCCCCCGGCAGGATTGAGGGTGGGGTCATTGAATTCGAGGGCAGGGACTTATTGAAGGCCAGCGGCGCGGAGATATGCGCCGTCAGGGGCAACCAGATATCCATGATTTTCCAGGACCCCATGTCGTCCTTAAACCCTGTTGTCAGGGTGGGGGAGCAGATAGCGGAGGTAATCCGTGTCCACGAAAAATGCACCAAGAAGGAAGCCGAAGAAAAGGCCATGGAGATGCTGGAGACAGTGGGTATCCCGGCTGAGAGGGCAGGGGATTTCCCGCACCAGTTTTCAGGGGGCATGAAGCAGAGGATGGTCATAGCCATCGCCCTGGCCTGCAACCCAAAGGTGCTCATAGCGGACGAGCCCACAACGGCGCTGGATGTGACCATCCAGGCCCAGGTACTGGAGATGATGCGGCGTCTTAAGGATAAATACCATACGGCCACGCTGCTGATTACCCACGATTTAGGCGTGGTTGCCCAGATGTGTGAGAAGGTGGCTATCATATACGCGGGAGAGGTAGTGGAGAGCGGTACGGTCCTGGATATCTATAAGCATACCCTGCATCCCTACACCGAGGGACTGCTGGGAGCCATTCCCCAGGTCCATCTCCATGTCCACAGGCTCAGTCCCATTGACGGGCTGATGCCGGATCCCACGGCGCAGAGGACAGGCTGCCCCTTTGCGGACAGGTGCAAGTATGCATTTGATCGGTGCCGCGGGGAGCATCCCCGGTTCATAGATGCCGGGAACGGCCACAAGGTGCGCTGTTTTAAGGTGGAAAATGAGTTGAGGAAGGGGGATGGAGCGTGATGGAACACAAGGGACTGTTAGAAGTAAGAAATCTGAAGAAGTATTTTGATACAAACCGAGGACCCCTTCAGGCTGTGGACAATATATCCTTTTCCATTGAAAAGGGCAGGACCCTTGGCGTGGTGGGGGAATCCGGCTGCGGCAAATCCACACTGGGCCGTACCATACTGAGGCTTCAGGAGCCCACATCCGGGGAAATCTGGTTTAATGGGGAGGATATTGTCAAGTACGACAAGAAGCAGGTAAAGGCGCTGCGGTCCAAGATGCAGATTATTTTCCAGGACCCCTATTCCTCTCTGAATCCGCGTATGACGGTGAGCCAGGCCATAGAGGCGCCCCTGGTGCTTCAGGGCATCTATAAAAAGAATGACAGGGAGGGCCTTCAGAAAAAGGTCAGGGAGATGATGGATCTGGTAGGTCTGGCATACCGTTTTGCCAATTCCTATCCCCATGAGCTGGATGGAGGGCGCAGGCAGAGAATCGGCATTGCCAGGGCCCTGGCCCTGAATCCGGAATTTGTTGTCTGCGACGAGCCGGTATCGGCCCTGGATGTGTCCATCCAGGCCCAGGTGCTGAATCTGATGCAGGATCTTCAGGAACAGATGGGGCTTACATACCTGTTTATCACCCATGATCTGTCGGTGGTGAAGCATCTCTCCGACGACATTGTGGTCATGTATCTGGGACAGCTGGTGGAGAGGGCCAAGCCGGATGAACTGTTTGAACATCCGCTGCATCCCTATACCCAGGCCCTTCTGTCGGCCATCCCCATCCCGGACCCAACCATCAAGATGGAACGGGAGATACTAAACGGGGAGCTGAGCTCGCCCATCAACATGGGGATGGGTGCAGGTTTGCAAAGCGGTGTCCCAGGGCAACCCCGGAATGCGCGCGTCCCATTCATGAGATTGAGGCTTCGCCGGGACACTTTGTATCGTGTCATCTTCTCTGCAAAGACAACCAGGCAGGGAGTTGAATATAAAGAATAATTTCAGGAGGATATATGTATGAGAAAAGCAATTGCCATGTGTCTTATCGCCTGTATGGTGATGACAGGCTGCGGCGGCGGTAAGGGCGGCGCAGGAGAACCCCAGGAAACAGTGGCCGGCAGTGACGGACAGAGCGTAAAGATTAAGGATGAAATCATATTCTGCCAGGGCAATGACCTGACCACACTGGACGCGACCATCGGACAGCAGGAGAGGGCCTATTCCATCTCCAACAACATGTTTGACCCGCTGTTTACCTATGATTCCGACATGAAGATGCAGCCATGCCTGGCCACGGAATATGAGTGGACGGACGACACCACCCTGAAGCTGACGCTCAGGGAGGGCGTGAAATTCCATGACGGTTCCGACATGAACGCGGAGGACGTGAAGTTTACCCTGGACCTTATCGACCAGAGGGGTGCGCTGTTTGTAGGCAACTATGACGGCTGTACCATGGATGATGATTATCATGTGACGGTTAAGCTGAAGGCTCCTAATCCGGCTTTCTTAAGCATACTGACCCTGCCCCAGGCTTCCGTGGTACCGGCGGAGTATGACGAGGCAGCCTTTGGCGCCAATCCAATCGGCACAGGCCCATACAAATTAAAGGAAGCAGTGGAGGGCGATTATTATACCCTTGAACGCTTTGACGATTACTGGGGCGGCCCGGCCAAGACAAGGCTTCTGACCATGAAAATCGTGCCGGAGGCTTCCCAGCGCACCATGATGTTAGAGACAGGCGAGGTGGATGTGGCTTATGAGGTTCCCAACAATGACATCTCCCGTATCCAGGAGAACAAGAACCTTCAGATTCTCACCAGCCCGTCCATGAAAATCATCCTTATGGAGCTGAACTGCAGTTCCGACGGCCCTGTGGGCAACCCGGATGTCCGCAAGGCGGTGGAGTGCGCCATCAACAAGCAGACCATCGTAGATTCCCTGCTCTATGGATTCGGAACCGTATCCGACAACATTATCTCTCAGTCCGCCCAGGATTACAGGGAATACGAGACAAACGGATATGATCCGGAGAAGGCAAAATCCCTTCTGGCCCAGGCCGGCTACGCCGACGGCATCCAGCTGACCCTGTGGACCAACTCCAACCAGACCAACACGGAGATCGCCCAGGTGCTTCAGAGCCAGCTGGCTGAGGTGGGAATCAACCTCAACATCGTGACCCAGGACGACAACACCTCCTTCTCACTGATTGAGGCAGGCGAGGACTTTGACCTGATGCTGGATTTCTGGCAGACCAATACAGGCCACGCGGACTATGTGTTCAACGGAATGCTGCTGTCAACCTCAGTCAACAACTTCTCACGGTACTACAATCCGGAATTTGACGAGACATATGTGAAGTATGCTTCCACCGGAGAGGGCGAGGAGAGGGAAGCGCTTTTAAAGCAGCTTTATGATGATATGGTTACGGACACCCCAATCATCGGTCTTTACAGCGAGACAAAGGTGATTGCAGCCACATCAAAGCTTCAGGGACTGATGCTGAGCCAGATCGGCGCACATGAGTACCAGAATGCGGTGGTGACAGAGGAATAGAGGCACGCTCTGGTACCGGGGTTACCGGAATTTGGGCGGCGCCGTACCAGGAGAGCCGAAAGGCTGTCACTTGACCGGGAGGAACCTGATTCCTCCCGGTTTTGCGATTTGTCGGGAAAGCGCATATGGCGAAGAGAATCACATGGCCGGAGTATAAGGGCGACAGAAGGTATTTCACAGAGAAAGGCGGGAAATGAATGGAGGGAATGAAAGATTATGTGGCAGGGCAGGTGGAGAAAATCAGGGAGGAGCTGATACAGCTGTCCCATGACATACACAGTCATCCGGAGTGCGGGTTTGAGGAATTTTATGCCTGCGACAGGATTACTATGCTACTGCGGTCCCATGGATTTCAGGTGGAGACGGGAACAGGAGGATTGGAAACAGCATTTACGGCAGTAAAAAAAGGCGGGACGGTCCACGGGAGCCAGGACGGTCCGCGGATTGCCTTTCTGGCTGAGTATGACGCGCTGGAGGGGCTGGGCCACGGATGCGGCCATAACATGATTGCGGCCATGGCAGCCGGGGCAGGCATAGCCCTCTCCTCTGTCCTGAACCCACTGGGGGGAACCGTGTATGTCATAGGAACACCGGGGGAGGAGACAAAGGGCGGAAAAATTCTCATGCAGGAAAGAGGCGCCTTTGAGGAGGTGGATTATGTGCTGATGTGCCATCCCACCTCAGGCCCTTCCATGGTACAGCGCAGCGCCAGGGGATGCACCACGGTCTACGCGGATTTTATCGGGAAATCAGCCCATTCCTCCAACCCGGCGTCGGGTATCAACGCCCTCACAGCGGTCAGGGCCACATTTTCCAATATCGACCTGATGTACCCCTGCTTCCGGTTTCAGGACACGGTCAACGGCATTATACGCCAGGGCGGCCAGGCCAATAATGTGATTCCGGACAGGGCTTCCTGCGAATTCTGCCTGCGATCCAGGACACTTGAGGATTTGGAGCGGTTGGTGGGAATCGTGAAGCACTGCGCGGAGTCAGCCGCCATGCTGACAGGGGCCAGGGCAGACATACGCGAGGATCTCCTGTTTTCGGAGCGTTATCCCAATATCCCTATGGGCCAGGCATTTAAAGAGAATCTGGAAGGGCTGGGAGAGCCTGTTTCCTATCCAGACCCCATGGGATTTTACGGTTCGTCGGACGTGAGCAATCTTTCGCTCTATATGCCGGTGATTCATGAATATATATCCATTGCGCCTTCACAGGTCAACGGACACTCGCCGGAATTTGCGGCCGCGGCCGTATCGGAGGCAGGGGATCGGGCATGTGTTCTGGGGGCAAAGGCCCTGGCCATGACCGGGGTTGATATACTTGGCAGCCGGGAATTCCGAAGGGAGATACGGGAGGCGTTTGAAGGTCAGGTGCCGGAGAGGTACAGGACTTCCGGCACGTTCCGCCATTGGAACCAATGCCCTGCCGGGTGGAATCGCGTGCGAGATTGAGGTTCTGGTGGAGCTGAAATAGAAGCGCAGGCAGCAGCGGAAATCATGACTTGTAAAAGCCGGTCCCCTGCTATATAATTGATAGCATAAAAAGCCGGTTAAGCCCATGAAGGGGAAGCTGGCAAGAGGATACGGAGGAAGATACAATGAAAATGGTAATCATTGAGCCGCTGGGCGTGGAAGAGGGAAAGCTTTTGGCTATGGCAAGGGAGGCCCTTGGGGACCGGGTGGAGATTGTGTATTACGACACAAAGACAACGGATACCGCAGAGCTCATAGAGCGCGGAAAGGATGCTGAAATCATTGTGGTATCCAATCTGCCTCTGAATGCCCAGGTCATAGAAGGATGCAGAAACTTAAAGCTTCTGGCTGTGGCATTTACAGGCGTGGACCACATTGCCATGGATGTGTGCAGGAAGAACGGCGTCATGGTGTGCAACTGCGCCGGATATTCCACCTGCGCTGTGGCGGATCTGGTGTTCGGCATGTTAATCAGCCTGTACAGGAACGTGATTCCCTGCGACAAAGTCTGCCGTGAGGAAGGTACCAAGGACGGCCTGGTGGGATTTGAACTGGAAGGCAAGACCTTTGGCGTGGTGGGAACCGGGGCCATCGGCCTTCGCGTGGCGGCCATAGCCCAGGCATTTGGATGCAGGGTATTGGCTTACAGCAGGACGGCAAAGGAGGTGCCCGGCATCCGCTATGTGGATTTGGAGACACTGCTGGCAGAATGCGACGTGGTTTCCCTCCACACCCCTCTCACGGAGGAAACCAGGGGACTGATGAACGAGGAGCGCATCGGATTGATGAAGAAGAACGCGGTGCTCATCAACACGGCCAGAGGGCCTGTGGTGGACAGCGATGCCCTGGCAAAGGCCTTGAAGGAGGGCAGGATTGCGGGCGCCTGTATTGATGTGTTTGAAAACGAGCCACCGGTCAGGAAGGACCACCCGCTGTTTTTGGCGCCAAATACCATTGTGACGCCCCATGTGGCGTTTGCCACCAGGGAAGCCCTGGTAAAACGGGCTGTCATTGTGTTTGACAATGTGGTAAACTATCTGGATGGATCCCCAAAAAATGTGATTGGGTGATATCTGTATGAAAAAAGTCAGGAAGCATATCATATTTTCCGGCAGGGTGCAGGGGGTGGGTTTCAGGTACACCTCCTGTTACCTTGCTCGCCCCCCTGGGCCTTACCGGGTGGGTAAAGAATCTGTGGAACGGCGATGTGGAGATGGAGGTCCAGGGAGATCCCCTGGCTATTGGCCGATTCTTAAGGAATCTGGAGCAGGGCAGGTTCATACACATTGAACATATGGAAGCAGAAGACATTCCGGTGATTGAAGAGGGCAGTTTCAGGGAAATATATTAATAGCAGTGGAGGTTTTATGTTTGGGATAATAGTGGCGGGAAAACGGGTATATGATAAATTTGCTGAGGATGAGATGACGGTCTACGCGGCCCAGGTCTCCTTTTTTATCATACTCTCCGTGGTGCCATTTATCATGCTGCTATTGACAGCGGTCCAGATGATTCCCAGCATCAGCAATGCCGGGTTCATGGAATTGATTGTGGGCCTGGTGCCGGTGGATTACAAGTCCCTGGCATTCCGGCTGGTAAATGACCTGTCCTTAAAGTCTCCGGCAACCATGATCTCCGTCACGGCCGTCACGGCCCTGTGGTCCGCTGGCCGCGGTATGTTCAGCGTGGCCAGGGGCCTTAACCGTGTAAACGGCCACGGGGAAAAGTGCTGGTACGTGATCAACCGGCTGATTTGTTCAGGATACACCATTGTGTTCATCCTGGTGTGCATCCTGTCCCTGGGCCTGCTGGTGTTCGGCAACATGATCCAGGCGTTTATGGTGAACCGTTTTCCCATCATAGCGGATGTGACCACCCACATCATTAATTTCAGGGCCCTGTGGGCGCTGATGATTCTGATTATATTTTTCCTGGGAATCTATACCTTTGTGCCGGATAAGAGACTGAAGCTCAGGGACCAGCTTCCGGGAGCCGTGTTCTCCACGGTTGGGTGGATGGCCTTTTCCTTTGCCTTTTCCCTGTATTTCAGCCATATAGGGGGAAAGAATTACTCTTATATGTACGGAAGCCTTACAGCCATTGTGCTGCTGCTTCTGTGGCTCTATTTCTGCATGTGCATCCTGTTCTTCGGGGCGGAAATCAATTATTTCTGGAAGGAACTGTTTCCGGGGGAAACCGCAAAGTGACCGGACCATGCCTGTCTCTTGGATAAGGGGCAGGCTGTTTTTGTCTGTTTGGTAAAAGGCTCAGGCGGCTCTGTCAGGAGAGGGGAAGCTGTCCTGAAACATAATCCAGAAATTCTTTCATCACAGCCGACAGGGGTCCGTTCTTTCTGTAAACCAGGGTAATCCGGCTGGTGAAGTCCTGGGTATCCAGCGGCTTCATGAGAATATCCGGCCGGACGCGGCGGGCAATGGATGCAGGCACCACGGCAATGCCGTTGCCTGTCTCCGCCCATGTAAGGCTGGTCCTGGCATCGTCGTTGACGCACAGGTAATTGGGACTGTCCGGGGCAAACAGGCGGTTCAGCACGCCTTCCCACCTGCGGTACACAACCAGGGGACAGGTGCACAGTTCCTTGAGGGAAATGGAATCCGCCCCGGGATTGGGAAAGAAACAGCGCTCCCCCACAGCCATCATGGTTTCACCGGACAGATAAAAACAGTCATAGGCTTCCTCCGGGAAGGGGCTTCGCACAATGGCAGCCTCGATGATTCCGGTATTCAGTTTGTCCAGAAGCTGATAGGTATTTCCCTCGTAGATGCGGAAGTTTACCCGGGGATGCTCCTGGCGGAAGGCGGCAATCTTTCCTATGATGGGTTCTGTTTCCACAGAGGAAATCGTGCCCAGGCACAGGGAGCCTAAAAGCCCCCGGCCCATCTGCTCCAGTTCCTCCTTCGCGGCCCCCGTCATGTCCAGAATGCCCTGGGCCCGTTCATAGAAGACCTTGCCGGCATCTGTCAGCAGGATGCTGCGGGAGCCCCGCTGGAACAGGGTCAGCCCCAGTTCCTCCTCCAAAAGCTTCATCTGGGTGCTGAGGGGAGGCTGGGAAATGTGGAGCGCCTTGGCCGCCGCCGATATGCTCCCCTCATTGACAATGGCAGTAAAATATTCCATCTGTTTCAGATTCAAGACCGGTATCCTCCTATTCGTTAAACGTATATCAAGTATATAAAAACAATATTTTATATATGGTTGATTCTATGTTATAATACCAGGCAGTGTGAAAAAATACAATGGATTCCGGCAGAGGAGTGAAAGACAATTATGAAATGATTGTTCAGTTATATGAAGGATTACAAGCTAGAGAGCATACTGGGGCCGCTGTTTAAAATGCTGGAGGCCAGCTTTGAACTGTTTGTGCCCCTGGTGGTGGCCCGCATGGTGGACGTGGGCATCCGGGGCAGGGACAGCGGGTATATCCTTAAGATGGGAGGCGTTCTGGTGCTTCTGGCGCTGATTGGCCTGGCGTGCTCCCTGACGGCCCAGTATTTTGCCGCCAAGGCAGCCACGGGGGCAGCCACCTCCCTGCGAAACGACCTGTTTTCCCATATAGGAAGATTGTCCTACACAGAGATAGACACAGTGGGCACAGCCACCCTTATCACAAGGATGACCAGCGACATCAACCAGGTGCAGAGCGGTATCAACATGACGCTGCGCCTGCTGCTGCGCTCACCCTTTGTGGTGTTTGGCGCCATGGTCATGGCCTTTACCGTGGACGTGCGCTCGGCCTTTGTTTTCGTGGTCACCATACCGGTGCTGTGCGTGGTGGTGTTCGGCATCATGGCAGTCAGCATGCCCCTCTATAAATCCGTACAGAGACAGCTGGACAAGGTGCTGTTAACCACCAGGGAAAACCTGTTGGGGGTCCGGGTCATCCGCGCCTTTAACAGGCAGAAAAGCGAGACAGAGAAATTTGACCGGGAAAACGGAAGCCTGGTCAGGATGCAGGTGTTTGTGGGAAAGATATCCGCCCTGTTAAACCCTGTGACCTATGTCATCATAAATATAGCCGTGGTGGCAGTCATATGGGTGGGAGCTGAACAGGTGGATAGCGCAGTGCTCACCCAGGGCAAGGTGATTGCCCTGGTGAATTACATGTCCCAGATTCTGGTGGAACTCATAAAGATGGCAAACCTGATTATCATTATATCCAAGGCCATTGCCTGCATGAACCGGGTGGACGGCATATTCCAGGTGGAGAGCAGCATTGTGGACAGAGGAACATCCGGAATACAGGAGCATACGTCCCTGGCCCCCAAGGCAGAGTTTAAAGATATGGAGTTCGTGTATGCAGGGGCCAAGGAGCCGGCCCTGCAGGGCATTTCCTTTTGTGCCATGGCCGGACAGACCATAGGCGTCATAGGCGGAACCGGATCCGGAAAATCCACTCTGGTGAACCTGATTCCCAGATTTTACGATGCAGCCTCAGGGCAGGTGCTGGTGGACGGCAGGGATGTAAAGGACTACCCTCTGGACGGGCTGAGGGGGAAAATAGGAGTGGTTCCGCAGAAATCCGTACTCTTTAAGGGAACGCTTCGCGACAACATGCGCTGGGGAAAACAGGATGCGTCGGATGAGGATATCTACCGGGCCCTGGATACGGCCCAGGCGCGGGAATTCGTGGATTCCAAGGGTGAGGGACTGGACCTTTACATTGACCAGGGAGGCCACAACCTCTCGGGAGGCCAGCGCCAGAGGCTGACCATAGCCAGGGCCCTGGTGAGAAGGCCGGAGATTCTGATTATGGACGACAGCGCCTCGGCCCTGGATTTTGCCACGGACGCCAGGCTGAGAAGGGCCATCCGGGAGAACACCGGGGATATGACCGTGTTCATTGTATCACAGCGGGCAACGACCATTAAGGGCGCGGACACCATCCTGGTGCTGGACGAGGGACGACTGGCAGGCATGGGCACCCATAAGGAGCTTCTTAAGGACTGCCAGGTATACAGGGAGATTTGCCTGTCACAGCTTTCAAAGGAGGAGGTGGAACGGGATGAGCAGTAAGAAGAGGGCACTGGACAATAACAAAAGCAGGGAGACCCTGAAACGAATTCTTAAATATATCAGCCAGTACAAGTGGAGCGTCATCCTGTCGCTGCTTCTGGCCCTTATCACGGTGGCCCTGACCCTGTACGTGCCTATCCTGACAGGCCGGGCCATGGACCATATCGTTTCAGCCGGGCATGTGGATTTCGCCGGGCTAAGGGGAATTCTTATGACGATACTGGGAGCAGTGGCTGTTACGGCCGTTTCCCAGTGGCTCATGAACCATATCAACAACATCATCACCTACCGGGTGGTGAAGGATATCCGTACCAGGGCGTTCAACCAACTGGAGGTCATGCCTTTAAGCTATCTGGATGTCCACCCATCCGGTGATATTATAAGCCGGATTATAGCGGACATAGACCAGTTCTCAGAGGGCCTTCTCATGGGATTTACCCAGCTGTTTACAGGCGTTCTGACCATAGCGGGCACGCTGTTGTTCATGCTTTCCATCCAGCCTGCCATCACGGCGGTGGTGGTGGTGCTGACGCCCATATCCCTGTTTGTGGCCAGCTTTATCGCCAAAAAGACCTTTGTCATGTTCCGCAAGCAGTCAGAGACCAGGGGCGAGCTGACCTCCCTGACCGATGAGATGCTGGGCAATATGAAGGTGGTCCAGGCCTTCGGCCACCAGGAGGAGGCGCAGAAGCAGTTTGAGGAGATTAATACGCGTCTGGCCGGATACAGCCTGAGGGCAACCTTTTTCTCATCCATAACCAACCCGGCCACCCGGTTTGTAAACAGCCTGGTCTATGCTGCCGTGGGTATCACAGGTGCCTATGGGGCTATCCGGGGATTTATCACCGTGGGACAGCTGACCAGCTTTCTGAGCTATGCCAACCAATACACAAAGCCCTTTAATGAGATATCAGGTGTGGTGACGGAGCTCCAGAATGCCCTGGCGTCCGCTGCCCGTGTGTTTGAGCTGATTGATGAGAAAACCATCATAGAGGACAGGAAGGATGCTAAGGTACTGCGCGGCGCAAAGGGCAGCGTGGAGCTTAATCAGGTTTGCTTCTCCTATACGCCGGAGAAAAAGCTGATTGAGGATTTTAACCTTTCGGTGCGTCCCGGACAGAGGGTTGCCATCGTAGGACCCACCGGCTGCGGCAAGACCACCATCATCAATCTGCTGATGCGTTTTTACGACGTGGATTCCGGGGCCATCAAGGTGGAGGGGACCGACATACGGGATGTGACCAGGGAGAGCCTGCGGGCCAGCTACGGCATGGTGCTTCAGGACACATGGCTTAAGTCGGGTACCATCCGTGACAACATTTCCTATGGACATCCGGAAGCATCCGAGGAGGAAATCATTCGGGCGGCCAGACAGGCCCACGCCCATGGATTTATCATGCGGATGCCGGATGGTTACGACACCGTCATCAGCGAGGACGGGGGAAACCTGTCCCAGGGACAGAAACAGCTGCTCTGCATTGCCAGGGTCATGCTGTGCCTTCCGCCCATGCTCATACTGGATGAGGCCACATCCTCCATTGACACCAGGACGGAGATAAAGGTGCAGAAGGCCTTTGCGCAGATGATGGAGGGCAGAACCAGCTTTATTGTGGCCCACAGGCTGTCCACCATCCGGGAGGCGGATGTGATTCTGGTCATGGGGGACGGCAGGATCGTGGAAAAGGGTAAGCATGAGGAGCTTCTTGGGATGAATGGATTTTACGCGGATATTTACAATGCGCAGTTTGTGAGAGGGTAGTACCCAGGCAATGATGAGAGAGAAGGGGACGGGCATATGGGAGACGGACAGATGGGAGACGGACAGATGATGTCTCAGTTGTATCAGGAGAATATGAAGCGGCAGAACAAAAACAGGAGGTGGAAGGACGGGGTGGCCTTCCTCTGTATCCTGTTGGGAAGCCTGATTGTGGCTGTCAACATGAACACCTTTGTGGAGCAGGGGGAGCTGGTGCCGGGAGGGTTTACCGGCCTGGCCAAGCTGATTCAGAGAATCGGCCTCAGCTTCTATGATGTCCAGATATCATTCACATTGCTGAATGTGCTTTTTAACGCGGTTCCGGCCGTGTTCGCCTACCGGCTGGTGGGAAAGAAATTTACGGTCCTGTCCTGTATCTGCCTGCTGACCGTGTCCGTCCTGGTAGACGAGCTGCCGGTGGTTCCCATCACCGGGGATATCCTGCTGATATCAGTTTTTGGCGGTATCATAAACGGCCTGGGGATGAGCCTGGTGCTCAACAGCAGGGCCTGCGGCGGGGGAACGGACTTTATCGCCATGTCGCTGTCGGCAAAATACAAGGTCTCCACCTTCAACTATATGCTTTTGTTCAGCGCGGTTGTCATACTGATATTGGGAACCATTTTCGGAATGGACAAGGCACTGTATTCCATTATTTTCCAGTTCTGCAATACCCAGGTTATCAATACCTTTTACAAGAAATATAAGAAAAAGACACTTCTTATTGTGACGGATAACCCGGCGGCCGTGTCCGCGGACCTGCTGGAGCTGACCAACCACAGCAGCACGATTTTAAAGGGCTTCGGCTCCTACTCAGCCAATAAGAAATACCTGATTTATACCGTGCTCTCGGACAGTGATGTGAGGAAAATGAAGAAACGGATTCGGGAACAGTACCCGGATACCTTTGTGAACGTTATCAACTCCAGCGACGTGGTGGGGAATTTTTACATACAGCCCCTGGAGTGATCCCTCTGCGGGATGGGCTGCATCTTAATGGAATCTTTAGCTGACATTTTGCCAATCTTTATGTATAATAGTCCTTGAAACCAGTCAATCAAAGCAATATGAAGGAGGAACTGTTTACTATGGAATCTGACCCTGAAGTGGCCAATATTTTATTCCAAATCACAATCTTAGTTATCTTGACAATGATCAATGCATTCTTTGCAGGCTCAGAGATAGCGGTGGTATCTGTCAACAAGAACAAGATCCACCGTCTGTCCGAGCAGGGCAACAAAAACGCAGCGCTCATAGAGCGCCTGATGAAGGACTCAACGGTGTTCCTGTCCACCATCCAGGTGGCCATCACCCTGGCGGGCTTTTTCTCCAGTGCGTCGGCGGCTACCGGTATCGCCCAGGTGCTGGCGGTGCGGATGGCCCAGTGGAACGTACCCTACAGCCAGACCCTGGCAGGTGTTGTGGTGACCATCATCCTGGCGTATTTTAACCTGGTGTTCGGTGAGCTGGTGCCTAAGCGGATTGCCCTGCAGAAAGCAGAGGCCTTCAGCCTGTTCTGCGTACGGCCTATCTATTATATATCACGTATCATGAATCCCTTTATAAAACTGCTTTCCCTGTCCACCAGCAGCTTTCTGAAGCTGATTGGCATGCACAATGAGAACCTGGAGACAGATGTGTCCGAGGAAGAAATCAAGTCCATGCTGGAGACAGGAAGCGAGGCAGGCGTGTTCAATGACATTGAGAAGGAGATGATTACGTCCATATTTTCCTTTGACGATAAGAGGGCCAAGGAAGTGATGGTGCCCAGACAGGATATGGTGGCCCTGGATATCAATGAGCCCCTGGAAGAATTCCTGGATGAGATTCTGGAATCCATGCATTCCAAGATTCCTGTGTACGAAGGGGAGATTGATAACATCATAGGCGTTTTGTCCATAAAGGCGCTGACCATTGAGGCCAGGAGGACTTCCTTTGATAAACTGGATGTCCGCGCCCTTTTAAAGCCCGCCTATTTTGTGCCGGAGAACCGCAGGACAGACGCCCTGTTCCGGGAGATGCAGGCAAAGAAGATTAAACTGGCGATTCTGATTGACGAATACGGCGGCGTGTCAGGCATGGTGACGCTGGAGGATTTGATTGAGGAGATCGTGGGTGATATCCATGAGGAATATGAGGAGGAGGAGCCGGAGCTCACAGAGCTGGAGCCCCATAAGGTTTACCGGGTGTCGGGCGGCATTCCCCTGTTTGATTTGAAGGAGGAAATGCACCTGCCAATGGACAGCTCCTGTGATACCCTGTCCGGATACTTGATGGAACAGCTGGGGTATATACCGGCCCGAAAACAGCTTCCCCTGACAGTGGTAACACCGGAAGCTGATTATGAGATATTGGAAATGGAAGACAGAGTCATAGAGTGGGTGAAGCTGACCCTTAAGGAGACAAAAAAAGAACAGGAAGAATGACGTACGGGCAAGGGACAAAGGAGGAAAAATAAATGAGTTTTCTGTTGGAAGGTATTACGGCGGTAACCTGGCAGCAGGCAGTCATGTATGTGGTGGGAATAATCCTGATTTGGCTGGCGGTCAAGAAGGAATATGAACCTTCGCTTCTTCTGCCCCTGGGCTTTGGCGCCATACTGGTAAACCTGCCGTACTCCGGCGTGGTGGACCAGATGGTACAGGGAAAGGTACCTGCGGCCGGAATCATAGAATGGCTGTTCAGGACAGGTATCGAGGCCTCTGAGGCCATGCCGATCCTGCTTTTTATCGGAATTGGCGCCATGATTGATTTCGGACCATTGCTGAGCCAGCCGGTCCTGCTTTTATTCGGGGCCGCGGCCCAGTTCGGAATCTTTGCAGCCATTCTTATTGCGTGCCTTATGGGCTTTGATCTGAGGGATGCCGCCTCCATCGGCATCATTGGGGCCGCGGACGGACCCACCTCTATCCTGGTATCCCGGGTTCTGGGGTCCAGATACATCGGCCCCATTGCGGTGGCGGCCTATTCCTATATGGCCCTGGTGCCCATTATCCAGCCCTTTGCCATACGGCTGGTGACCACCAGGAAGGAGCGCTGCATCCATATGGAGCATAATCCCAAGAGTGTGAATAAACAGCTGCGCATTGCATTTCCCGTTGCCGTGACTATCATAGTGGGCCTGATATCACCGCAGTCCGTGGCCCTGGTGGGCTTTCTCATGTTCGGAAACTTACTGCGGGAATGCGGTGTCCTGGGAAGCCTGAGCCAGACGGCCCAGAATGAGTTTGCCAATATAATTACCCTGCTCCTGGGCATCACCATCTCGTTCAGCATGAGGGCGGAGCAGTTCGTGAACCCGGCCACGTTGATGATTATGATCCTGGGTCTGGTGGCCTTTGTGTTCGACACCATCGGCGGCGTGCTTTTTGCCAAGCTGGTAAATGTATTCCTCAAGATGGCGGGTAAGAAACCGGTGAATCCCATGATTGGGGGCTGCGGTATATCCGCATTCCCCATGTCCTCCAGGGTGGTGCAGAAGATGGCTGCCAGGGAGGAGCCGGGCAATATCATACTGATGCAGGCTGCCGGCACCAATGTATCGGGCCAGGTGGCGTCGGTTATTGCCGGCGGACTGGTCATCAGCATTGTGTCCCAGTATCTGTAGGGCGGAAAAATTAAGTTTCAAACAGGCTCTGGAGCCGGCAACAAAGGAGGAAGCGTATGAATATGGAACACGTAGGGATTGCCCTGGAAATTATGGGAAAGGGCATGGGCGGAATCTTTGCGGCCATTATCATCATCATGGGCGCGGTGATGGTACTGGGCCGCATAACGAAGGACCATAAGGACGACAAAGAATAATTGTCCGTAAGAAGAGAATAAACAGGAAGGGGAGCACGGCAGGTGTAATGCGCGCTCCCCTTCCTGTTTACTTTTTCAGAAATGGAAGGACTCCCTGGTCCCCAATCAGGGGAATCTGGGTATTGTCCCTTTCATCCAGGTGCGCCAGATAATATCTTGTTTCCTTTGCAATCACACCGGACAGAAGCAGGACGGCAATCAGGTTAGGAATAGCCATCAGGGCATTGAGTGTATCGGCAATGGACCAAACCAGCTCCAGCTGCACGACTGGGGCGGCCACCAGAACCGCAATCCATGCCACACGATACGGGATTACGCCCCGCTTGCCCATAAGATACTCCAGGCAGCGCTCACCATAATAGGACCAGCCCAGGATGGTGGAATAGGCAAAGGTGATGATGCCCATGATGAGTATGGGCTGGCCGATGTATGGAATCAGGCTGAAGGCCGCATTGGTCAGTTCACCGCCGGACAGGTTGGTGACCTGGATGGTATCGTGACCGATGATGCTGCTGACCAGCACCAGTCCCGTCATGAGGCATACCACAACCGTGTCCCAGAAGGTGCCGGTGGCAGATACCAGGGCCTGGCGTACCGGATTGCGGGTCTGGGCGGCAGCGGCCACTATGGGGGCGGATCCCATGCCGGACTCGTTGGAGAAAAGTCCTCTGGCGATTCCGTACCGGGCGGACATCATGATGCCGGTTCCTGCTAGGCCCCCGGCAATGGAACGGACCTCAGTAAAAGCGCTTTGAATGATGATGGAAAGGGTCTGTCCCAGGAACGCGCGGTTGATAAACAGAATCAGGAGGCAGCCCACCACATAGAAGAAGGCCATAAAGGGAACCAGCTTTTCGCATACCCTGGCGATGGATTTCACGCCTCCGAAGATAACCAAACAGGTAATGCCTCCCGTGACCAGTCCCACCGCAAGACTGATGGACCAGGGGTATGTATCCAGAAAGCTCTTAAGACCTCCGGAGCCGGCCAGAATGACAGGTGCCACATTGCTGTTTACAATGCTTGAAATGGCATTGACCTGCACGCCGCATCCTATGCCGAAGGAGGTGAGGGTTCCCAGTATAGCGAAGGCAATGCCCAGCCATCGCATGCCCAGACCGCGTTCCAGGGCATACATGGCGCCTCCCAGCATGGTTCCGTCCTTGGTGCGCACCCTGTATTTTACCGCAATCAGGGATTCGCCGTATTTGGTGGCAATGCCGAATACGCCTGTGAGCCAGCACCAGAGCACCGCCCCCGGTCCCCCAAGAGCAATGGCTGTTCCCACGCCTATGATATTTCCTGTGCCGATGGTGGAGGCCAGAGCAGTGGTCAGAGCCGCAAACTGGCTGATATCACCGTGGGAATCAGGGTCCCTGGTGACGGACAGACGGATGCCGGTGAAGGTCCTGCGCTGGATGAATCCGGTCCGGAAGGTGAGAAAGAGATGGGTTCCGAAGAGAAGGCCGATCATGGGAATGCCCCAGAGGCAGTTGTTGATGCCTTCCACAATGCTGCTTACCAATTCCATAATGATACCTCGTTTCCCCGCGGCCGCAGTATTTTGTGAGGGATACGGCCTTGGTGCGAATAATATCAATTAATCTACCACAAAAAAATGGAAAAAGCAAGAAAATACGGTTTGGAGCTTTGAAACATGGGTAAAACAATAAAAAATACGGTTTTTAGAAATAAAACAGAAAAATATACTGAAAAAGACGGAAAAGGCTGTATGTATTTACTGCCACGGAAAAAAAGAAGTATAATTATTACATTACAGACAGGCGCGGACAGGTGCGGACAGGTACAGATAGGTACAGACGGGTGCGCAGAGCGCAATATGGATATCTATAGCGGTAACATGCCTGTATACATGTCTGGCAAGGAGGGAATATGAGAAAAAGCATGTCAGATAACTACCCGGCGCAGCCTTAAGGCAGACAGCCATTGTGTCGGGATAAGGGAAGCCGGCTGTCGTTTTTAAGGCTGCAGCGTATCCATGGAACAAGTGATGAAGATGGAAGGAGCAGCCGATATGAAGACAGAGGAATTAAGAAAGATATGGAAAGCCGAGGAGGCTTTGGCACACATTCACGGATGGGATTTTTCCCACATAGACAACCGGTACAGGGAGGAAGGAAGCCTGCCCTGGGATTACAGGAAAATCATTCTGTCCTATCTGAAGGACAGGGATTATCTTCTGGACATGGACACCGGGGGAGGCGAGTTTCTGCTTTCACTGGGCCATTCACACAGCAGGACCAGCGCTACCGAGGCGTATCCTCCCAATGTTAAGCTGTGCCGGAAGGTTCTGGTGCCGTTGGGAATTGATTTCAGAGAGGCGCAGGGCAATCTGCCGCTGCCTTTTCTGGACCAGTGTTTTGATATGGTGATAAACCGTCATGGAAGTTATGATGCAGGGGAAGTGAGCCGGATTCTGAAACCCGGAGGCATGTTCATAACCCAGCAGGTGGGAGAGGAGAACGACAGGGATTTGGTGGAGCTGCTTTTGCCAGGCACACCGAAACCCTTTCCGGGGATGAATCTGAGGGAGCAGTCCCAAACACTTAAGGAGGCAGGATTTGACATCCTGGAGCAGGGCGAAGCCTTCCGTCCCATACGTTTTTTTGACGTGGGGGCCCTTGTATGGTTTGCCAAAATCATTGAGTGGGAATTTCCAAGCTTTTGTGTGGACAGCTGTCTGGACAGGCTGGCTGCCGCCCAGGCACATTTGGAGGCCAAAGGCTCCATTGACGGGACTATCCACCGCTATATGATGACTGCCAGGAAGCAGGACCGCGTAAATTAAGAGGCGGCGGTTTCCGCCCACAGCTGTCTGGCGGCCAGGGAAATCACCGCCATGGCAATGCAGATAAAAAAGGCAGGAAGATACAGCCTTGCCGGGAAGGACTGGAAGATAAA
>JAJQEA010000141.1 GCA_021201905.1 Clostridia bacterium | reverse complement strand
AATATATACTACAGGCAAATAGGTAAACAGCTAGAGAAAATGGGATTTTCTGAGTATTATATATATGTACAGAATAAAGCGTGGATTATTGAAGATTTTATGAAAGACAATGAAGGGTGATATTATGAAAGAATATAAAACAGGATATATAGCAGGTGTATTTGATTTATTTCATATAGGACATTTAAATTTAATCAGAAAGGCAAAAGAAAAAAGCGAATATCTTATAGTAGGGGTATTGTCTGATGAGTTGGTGCTGCATTTTAAGAATAAAGCGCCATACATACCATTTCAAGAACGTTTGGAAATCGTAAATGCTATAAAATATGTTGACAAAGCGGTACCAGTTACTTTTGATAATATAGATAAATTAGATGCTTGGAATTTATATAGGTATGATTGTTTGTTTTCTGGAGATGATTATGTGAATAATGAGTCTTGGATTAGAGATAAAAAGAAGTTGAATCGGTTAGGGTCTGATATTCAGTATTTTCCATATACGAAAAGTACTAGTTCTACTCAGATTAAAGAAGCTATGAACAGAGGATAGCAATTACGAATGCTATTTTTGGAGATATATTATGAAAAATAAAAAACGATTTTATGTGACAATTTGTATGGGTTTAGTATTTATATTCAGTATAATTCCATTATTAGTACTGGCCCAATATAATCATGGATGGGCAGACGATTATTCGTATGGCTTTCGGGCCTATTCTGTGTGGAAGCAGACACATTCAGTCGGGCAGATAATAATGGCTGCAGTTGAGCAAGCTAAAAGCAGCTATTTTGACTGGCAAGGCACATATGCGGGCATATTTTTTATGGCAATTCAGCCGGGCATTTTTGGTGATTCTTACTATACTTTAACCACATATCTTATGCTCTTTCTTCTTATAAGCAGCATTCTGTTTTTCTTTAAGGTAGTTATAGTTGATCTTCTAGATGGAGAGAGATATGATTGGTACATAATCAGTATGATTGTTCTGTTTTTGATAATACAATGTGTTCCTGATCCTGTACAGGCATTTTACTGGTTTAATGGTTCACTATACTATCTTGGTTTTTTTTCTTTATTATTATATATGGTCGGGATATGGATTCAATTATCTTGCCAAGAAAGGATTACAAAAGCAAAAAAAGTAAGGCGTGTCATTATGACATGTGTTCTTAGTGCTATAGTTGGTGGGGGAAACTATGTCGGTACCTTATTGGCAGTGGAAATAAGTGTATTGATTTTAATAATCGTATTTTGTAGGCATCGAAAAAGTGAAAGGATATTACTTTTGCCATTTTTGGTGTTAATAGTTGGTTTTGGCATAAGCATGATAGCACCCGGAAATGCTATTCGGTCGGCATCCTTTGCTGGACAACAAAAAGGTGTTGTACAATCCGTATATTTTTCGTTTAGATACGGAGTTCAATTCATAAATGAATGGACAAATCTGTATTTAGTATTTGCGTTGATGTTTCTAATTCCTTTTTTGTGGGATGTAGTAATGAAAAATAATGGGATTGATAGGTATTGCCGCTTTCCGCTTGTGTTTCTATCAGCCTCATTTTGTCTGTTTGCATCCAGCTTTACACCCACATTATATGCAACAGGCGGATTGGGTCAAAATATGGAGTCCGCAGGCAGAGTACAAAATATCAGATATATTTTATTTGTATTGTTAATGGTTATCAATGTTCTTTATTTTATGGGATGGATAAAAGGGCGGTTGGCTAATGTGAGGTTAAATATTCTTACTTCTAAGGATATGAAAAGGTATTATGGTTTTCTTGTTATAGGGATCTTAGGTATAGTCATATGCCCGAAAAATTTTAATGAATTAACTTCCGTCTCAGCAATTTATTCCTATTATACAGGCGAGCTACAGGAATATATTCAAGAGACAGCTGACAGGAAGGCGTTATTAGAAAGTGATGAACGTGTTGTTACACTGAAATCGTATAAAGCACGCCCGCGTTTGTTGTATTATTACAATGATATACAGCTGGATGAGCATGATTGGAAAAACGAGATAATAGCAAGATGGTATGGTAAAGAAACGGTATATTTGGAGGATGAAGCCAGTGAACAGTAATAATAAGGGAAATATAATACTTATGTTGTTGATTATCGGCGGAGGGGGGTATATTGCGGCGCAGCTTCTGCGTCTACAATGTTTTCATATATATAATATAATCAATTCAGATATGTCCAGTGAGATGGTCCTGGCCAAGCAGTTGGCAGAAGAGGGAAAGTGGATGTTGTCTGATAATTGGTACTATTCTACAGAATTGCGTGTGGTTAATACCCAATTGATATCGGCGTTTATTTTCCGATTCACGGATAACTGGCAGTTAGTTAGAGCGCTGACTGCTATTATTTTATATTTGATTTGTGGAGGAGCCGTTGCTTTTCTTGGGAAGAGTTTAAAATGGAGGGGCTGGACAATATTTTTATGTGAATTATTAATGCTAATCCCCTATTCAGGGGAATATTTGAACATAGTGCAGTTCAGCTGTTTTTATTATCCGCATATTATTTTAATGTTTTTTGCTTTGGGAGTCTTTTTTTATAGCGAAAAGAAAATGGTTTGTGTCCTGTATTGGCTGATTATTTCTTTCCTTATGGGACTGGGAGGACTGCGGTATCTTTTAATATTGCACATTCCGGCAGCTTGTGCAGGTTTATCGCTGCTAATAAAGGAAAAGGAATCTTATGACTTTTTGAGTTATCCGACAAAAGGAAATATTGAGAAGATTTTGGGCCTAAACGAGGCACATCATGTAGCTGTCATTATAAGCGGGGGTGTAATGGCAGGTGTCGGTTATATTGTAATGGAAAAATTGTTAAGGAAAAGATTTATCTTTCAAAGCTTTTATGACTTGAGCTATCTGAATTTTGGGGAGAAAGGGGAATCGGTTTTTGGTATTTTTGGAAAAGTAATTATGGGAATACCGGAAATTATGGGATTTAAGTATGATGTCCGCTTGATGTCAGCTCAGGGGTTATTGAATGTACTAATATTGTTTCTGGTTCTGGTAATATTAATTTGCGTATCCGTTCAAGTAAAAAGGGTATTTTTTAATAAGGACAGATTGGGTAGCTCGAAAAGAAATAACTATACCAGTGATTTTATATTATTGCAGTTCTTGTTTTCTTTTTTGGCAAATCTTTTTATTTTTGTTTTTGCTGGAAATTATACATCTAGATATTGGATTTTGGTGCTTATATGGTTGATACCACTATTGGCAGGTTTTATGAATGGAATTGAAAGAGCATCTAATCTTTTTAGGTTATATATAATAAGTATCATCGTTTATGCGTTAGTAAATGGTGCGGTGGTATTGAATGATGCCATAAAACATAATAATTCGGAAAATCGTAATGCAGTAAATCAGTATTTGATGGACCAAAATATAAATGTTGGATATTCAACATTTTGGAATGCAAATGTAACCACAGAAATGACGAATGGGGAAATTAAAATACTTCCAATAAACAGTGAAAGTGATTTGGTGATTTATAAGTGGCTGACCCCGAGAGATTTTTATTATGATGATAGGCAGATAGATGAGTTGTCATTCATTCTTCTTAGCCGTCAAGAAGCAGAACAGGTACAGGATATACCGTTGTATCAAAATGGACAGATTGGGTATATGGATAGTTCGTTTGTGGTGTATGTATTCAAGCGGAACTATTTGGAAAGTCAGATAATCTATTGATTTCAGTGGTGATAGTGAATATTCTGGAGGAGATTCAACCATGAGGAAAACATTGTATATTATAATTCCTTGTTACAATGAAGAAGAGGTACTAAGGGAGACGGCTAAGCAGCTTTTAAAAAAATTTGAGTCAATGAGAGGGAAAATATCATCTGATAGTCGGATTGTATTTGTAAATGATGACTCTAAAGATCACACATGGGATATCATAAAAGAACTGCATGAGGACAACCCATTGTATAGCGGCATCAACCTCAGCCGGAACCGCGGACACCAGAATGCCCTGTTGGCTGGACTTATGACGGTTAAGGATTATTGTGATATGGCAATTTCTATGGACGCGGATTTGCAGGATGATATCGGTGCTATTGATGAGATGGTGGATAAATATTACGAGGGCTATGATGTCGTTTATGGGGTGCGCAGTAAGCGGGATACAGATACATTTTTTAAGCGGTTCACAGCAGAGGGATTTTATAAGATAATGTCCAAGCTGGGGGCGGATATTGTTTATAACCATGCGGATTACCGTCTGATGAGCAGACGGGCCTTGGAAGGGCTGTCAGAGTTTAAAGAGGTGAATCTTTTCTTGCGCGGAATTGTTCCTATGATTGGGTATTCCTCCACGTCGGTCTACTACGCAAGAAATGAACGTTTTGCCGGTGAGAGTAAATATCCGCTTAAGAAAATGCTGACATTTGCTTTTGAAGGAATTACATCTCTCAGTACTAAGCCAATCAAGATGATTGTGATGCTGGGGAGTGTCATACTGGGAATAAGTATTCTCATGCTTGTCTGGAGCGTTGCGGGATTCTTTAGGGGGACGACCGTACCGGGATGGGCCAGTATTATGGTTTCGATATGGGGAATCGGAGGCATACTAATCTTAAGCGTAGGAGTTGTGGGTGAATATATCGGTAAAATTTATTTGGAGACAAAGGAGCGCCCTAGATATATCATAGAGAGTTTTTTGAATGATAGAAAAAGGATGACAGGTGAGGATGAAAAATAAAGAGAATTATACCTATATCAGTAGCATAGAGTTAAAATCGAATTTTGTCATAATAACATACTGGTCTTGGCAGGAGCGGCTCTCTTTTGTATATCCCTTATAATACGATGGCATTTC
>JAJQEA010000431.1 GCA_021201905.1 Clostridia bacterium | reverse complement strand
CCATAGAAGGAGCCAGGGCGCTGGGCATGGACCGGCTGGTGGGTTCCATTGAAGTGGGAAAGAAGGCGGACTTCTTCCTGTTTGACCCGTCCAAGAGCGTAAAGTCCTGTCCGGTCCATGACATTGTGGCAACGCTGATTTATTCAGGGGATCATAAGGCGGTAGACACGGTGGTCATTAACGGCAGGACGGTTATGGAGGAAGGCAGCTTCCTTCTGGCGGATGAACAGGAGATACTGAGCACCGCCCAGCTCATGGCAGAGGATCTGGTAAGGTGCATACAGGAGAATCAGTAGAGGCAGGGACAATATCAGCAGGGACAATATCAGCAGAGACAATCACAGAACACAGATGAAATGAGGAGAGTAATATGGCAAAGATTTTAGGTATCAGCGGAAGCCCGAGAAATAAGTCCACGGAATATGCTCTGGGAGAAGCCTTAAAGAGCATAGAGTCAAGGGACGGCATAGAGACAGGCATGATTACGCTGAGAGGCAAGAAGATTGCGCCCTGCAACGGGTGCGGGTACTGTAAGAAAAATAAGACATGGTGCTGTATCAAGGATGATTTTGAACCTCTTTTAAAGGAGTTTATGGAGGCGGACGCGTACCTGTTCGGCTCCCCGGTCTATGCCTATGGACCCACTCCCCAGCTGTCTGCCTTTTTCAGCAGGATGCGTCCCCTGTTCCATGTGTATCCGGAACTTATGAGGGATAAAATCGGCAGTGCCTTTGCAGTGGGCGGAACCAGAAACGGCGGAGAGGAAGCCACCATTACAGCCATACACAACATGATGATGACGAGAGGAATCAATATTATCTGTAACGAAGTATACGGCTACGCCGGAGGTTATATCTGGTCCAGGGACCAGGGGAAGGAAGGCGTTGACGCGGATGAAATCGGTATGGGAGGACTTGTGAAGCTGGCAAACAAGCTGGCGGATATGGCACTCATCCGGGAATACGGCAAGAAGGCATTGGAAGAAAGAGAGGCAGCGGTGAATGAGCGGGATTAAGGATTTAAGGGATTTTCTGGCAGTTTTGAAGGATAACAAGCTGCTCTTTGAGACGGAGCGGGAGGTGGATTGGAAGTATGAGATTGGATCCCTCCTGGCTACCCTGGAGGCAGAGGGCCAGAAAACCGGTTTATTTCACAATATCAAGGATAAGGATTTTTCCGTGTGCGGAAATGTACTGGCATCCATGGACGGCATTGCCCTGGCTCTGGGATGCAGGAAGGATGAGATGACGGATTTCCTGGCAGAGTGTCTGGAACATCCCGTCAAACCCCAGGTGGTGGCGGATGCTCCCTGCCATGAAATTATACGGATGGGGGATGAGATTGATTTAGAGCGCATCCCGGTTCCCGTTCACGAGCCAAAGGACGGCGGTCCCATCATCACAGGCGGGGTGATTGTCAGCAAGGAGATAGACGGAACCCGCCAGAAC
Source organism: Clostridia bacterium (assembly GCA_021201905.1). GTDB lineage: Bacteria > Bacillota > Clostridia > Lachnospirales > Lachnospiraceae > Enterocloster. The sequence goes on along the minus strand of JAJQEA010000431.1, from coordinate 3,513 downwards.
CTGTCCTTCCAGAGGATGCATGTGAAGGGGAAGGATAAATTCAGCATTATGATCAATGAGTGGCGCCACCTGAAGGATTTCTACGACCAGGCGGAAAGCCAGGGGAGAGCCCTTCCCATCGCGGTTGTCATCGGAGCGGACCCGGTTATCTATGTGGGGGCCGGACTGCGGTATGACGGGGACGAGACAGAGATTGCAGGCGCCATCAGAAAACGGCCCATCGAAGTGGTGAAATGCATTACCTCCGACATCTATGTGCCTGCCATGGCCGAGTTTGTGATTGAAGGCGAAATCCTTCCGGATTACAGGGAGAAGGAAGGCCCTCTGGGAGAATTTACAGGCCACTACAGCGAGCCGTGGAACAGCCCCATGGTGCAGGTAAAGGCCATCACCCACAGGAACGGGGCCATTTACCAGACCATAAACGGCGCGTCCTTCGAGCATATCAATCTGGGAAATGTGCTGCCCAGGGAACCGCTCCTTAAGACCCACACCCGGTATGTGAGCAAGGGAGTTACCAATGTACACATTCCGCCCTATGGAAGCGGCTTTCTGGCCATTGTCCAGATGAAGAAAAAGAATCCGGGGGAACCGAAAAACGTGGCCCTTGCGGCCATGACGGCGTATGTAAACATCAAGAATGTGATTGTGGTGGATGAGGACGTGGATATCTATGATCCCGCAGATGTAATGTGGGCAGTGTCCAACCGCGTGATTCCGGAGAGGGATATTTTCTATATCCACAATGCCCAGGGACATGAGTTAGATCCATGCTCCGACGAGCGGGGCGTACAGACTAAGATGGGAATTGACGCCACGCTAAATGAGGAGAGCAGATGCCTTGAATGGGTCCGCTATCCCAAGGTGGACTTAAAGGATTACCAGTAAGGAAATATAAGATAAGGAGCATGGCAAATGGGAAAATACATAGTAGGAATCACCGGGGCCAGCGGGTCAATCTACGCAAAGCGGGTCATAGAAAGGCTGGTTCAGAAGGGCCATCATGTGTGTATCTGCATGACCCAGGCGGGAAAGCTGGTGGCGGAGTCTGAGCTTGGCTGGCAGATTGGGCAGGATACCCCTTCCGGGAAGGTGGAACAATATCTGCAGGAAATCTTTGGTTCAAAGGAGCTGGTCCACCATTACGACGTCCATGCCATAGGCGCGCCCATAGCCAGCGGCTCGTCCGGAATGGATGCCATGATAGTGGTTCCCTGTTCCATGGGTACACTATCCGCCATTTGCCATGGCTCATCCCACAACCTTTTGGAACGGGCGGCGGATGTCTGCCTGAAGGAACGGCGCCCCCTGGTAATCGTACCCAGGGAAGCGCCTTACAACCAGATTCATCTGGAAAACATGACAAAGCTGTCAGGCTACGGCGCCGTCATAATGCCTGCATCCCCTGGTTTTTATTCCCGCCCAAAGACAATTGAGGAGATGGTGGATTTCTTTGTGACCCGGATTCTGGATCAGATGGGAATCCATGAGCCCTCGGAGTGCAGGTGGACGGGAATGGATGTGTGCGTTAAGTAGATACGGCAGGGATGTTACGGCGGGGATGGGAAGGACTGCCTGCGGATGGTCCGCGTCCGCTTACCGGGCGTCCAGGGCAGCGCGTTCCCGGGCTTCCTCGTCAACGGTTTTTCCGGGAGCCAGCAGGTTGAGGAGGAAGGACATAACGCCTGCCACCACCACTGGTTTTGAGAGAAGGGCCTGTGCCAGAGGAGGGAAATTTTCCAGGGCAGCAGTGCCTTCCAGGGTGGACAGTCCCATGGCCAGGGCAATGGATACCCCCACAATGGTACTGTTGCGGGCGGTCAGGGGTTCGCTGGACACTAATTTGAGTCCTGTGAGCGTAATCATTCCGAATACAATGAGTGTTCCTCCGCCAATGACCGGAGCCGGAAGGGTGGATACCAGGGCGCTGAATTTAGGTACGACGCCAAGGGCAAGCATGATTGCGCAGGCAATGGTGATGACCCGGCGGCTCACTACCTTGTTCATGGAGACAATGCCCACATTCTGGCTGAAGGAGGAGACCACGGGCACGCCGAAAATGGTACCGATCAGGGTGGCGATTCCGGATGCGGCCACGCCGCCGGTCAGCTCCTCACTGCGTGGTTCACGGTCAAAGCCTCCTACCGTGGTGCCTGTTATATCTCCCACGGACTGCATGATATTGACAATGGTAATCAGCAGGACTGGCAGAACCATGGACAGGTCAAAGGAAGGCGTCCCGTAGAAAAATGGCTTTGGCACTGCCAGCCAGCTGGCTGCGGCCACGCCGTCAAAATGGACCATGCCCATGCACAGTGACAGCACGTACCCTACCACGGCGCCCAGCAGGATGGAAGCCATCTTGACCACGCCCTTACACATCAGGTTGAAGAAGAGTACGGCGGCCAGGGTCGCAAAGGCCACAATCCAGTTGTTCAGCTGGCCGTAGGTGGGAGAGCTGGCATTGCCGGCCATGTATTTTAAGGCAATGGGATACAGAGAAAGGCCAATGGACAGGATGATGGTGCCGGTGACCACGGTGGGAAAGAATTTATGCAGTCTGCCGACACAGAAGCCCAGCGCAATGGTGATGACAGCGCACAGAAGCTGGGCGCCGAACACGCCGGGAAGGCCGTATTGGGCGGCAATGGGAGTGAATACAGGAATACAGGTAAAGCCCGCGCAGAATATGACAGGGAGTCTGGAGCCCACAGGGCCCAAAGGACATACCTGAATCATCGTGGCAAGGGCAGACATCATCAGAGAGTACTGAATCATGATGGTTCTGGTGGCAGCATCGGCACCGGCAGCGCCGGCTATGACGATGGGCACTGTTACTGTGCCCAAAAACATGGCCATGATGTGCTGCAATGAGATGGGAAGGGCTTTGCGGACAGGCGGTTTGCTGTCAAAGACGTACAGGGAATGGCTTACTTCTTGCATTTGTGCATTCATTTTGGATAAATCTCCTTTCCAGATGCTGACCGGCATTGCCGGACCAGGGATGTGAGGAATTTTCACATTGAGTATGTTAAAAGTTCCACGAAGCGAGTATAAGTCATTTGTTTTGGTTTGTCAACTTGCATAAAAAGGCGCGTGCTTATGGTGGATTAAATGGCAAAATGCCTGGAAATGCAAGGGCTTTTAGGAAAAGCAGCGGGGTGCATCGGCTGGGAAACCTGAGAAAAAAAGTTGATTTTTGTGAAAATGTGCTTAAGAAAGAGACTCTCTGTTGTGATAAAGCGACAATCTTTTTCGAGAATGTTGACTTTTATAACCGAATTGGTATAATCAGAAAATATATAGATAAATGCAAAGACAAATGCAAGCTTTGGCTTTTATATAATGCGGTGGAACATAAGTTTGGAGACCTTTCTTTACCAAAGGCCGACATGCTTATGTTTTTTTATCCCGAAAATGCCGCCGGACAGCCGGACATTGGGCGCCGGGCAGGGGAGGGATTTCTGAGATGACAGACATGGACAGACAGGAGATGGTTAGATGGAACAGATA
>JAJQEA010000062.1 GCA_021201905.1 Clostridia bacterium | reverse complement strand
AAATGGAGCAGAAGGAATTGGGCTGGGAGAATCAGTGTAGGGAGAATCGAAGCCGGGGGAATCAAGACCGAGGGAATCAAAGCAGGGAGAAGCAAGTCCGAGAGAATCAAAGCGGGGAAACGCAAGGCTGGGAGAATCGAAGCGGGGAAACTCAAGACCGGGAGAATCTAAGACAGGAAAAATCAAACCATGAGAATCCATACCAGGATAATGCAAGCAGGGAAATAACAGAACAGCTTTTAGCACAGGCAATTGAACAGGCGGGTGGCAATAAGACAAAAGCAGCCCGTATTCTTGGAATACACAGGAGTACCATTTGGCGGTATATTAAAAAATTCGGTATGAAGTGATGGACCATGGTTTTATGTGGCATGCTAAGCACTTAATGTAGTGGCGGTCATTCCACTAATCGTAGCACATAATGTTATTAATAGTATTACATACAGTGTCGCATAAAAGGTTGCATAAAAGAACACTCAAAAAGTCGCACATATTGTTGTGCATATCGTCGCAGATGAGTCGCACACATTGTCGCGCACATCGTTTCATAAGACGTCGCACACATTGCCATGCGACACTTTCGACACATCCTGCGACACATAACAGCAAATACCCAATGCAGAAAAATACAAAAATTGGAATATTTACTCATCTGCCATCCACTTATTTAATCAGAAAACCCAAAAACACAGCTATATTTTGCAGATATTAACACAAATATCTCTGAATATAGCTGTTTTTTCGCATTTTCCCATACCAAATAAGAAAAATGGCATCAATATTGCTTATTAATATTGTATAACCATCAACGAGGAGGGAATGAAATGGTAGATTTGAGAAGTGATACCATCAGTATGCCAACCAGAGAAATGTTGGAGACCATACTGGAAGCAAAGCTGGGGGATGACGGAAGGACAGATTCCAGAGGAAGGGGGGAGGATCTGGCAGTCAACGAACTGGAGGACCTGGCGGCAGAGATGACGGGAAAAGAAGCAGCCGTGTTGTTCCCATCAGGAACACAGGGCAATACATCCGCCATTCTGGCATATTGCAAGCCTGGTCAGAAGGTGATGGTAGATGAGATGCAGCATATCTACTTAAGCGAAAAGGTGGTATTTGACCCATCCATCGGACAGCTTGAGCCTGTTACATACAAATTGGACCAGGACAACCTGCCGGACCTTGATGATATGCGGCGCATTTTGGAGAGCCAGGAGATAGCCCTGCTGTGCATCGAAAATACCCATAATTTTTCAGGCGGCACCTGCGTTCCGCTGGAGCGCATGAAGGCAATTCATGAGCTGGCAAAGGAGTTTGGGGTACCTGTCCACATGGATGGAGCCAGAATGTTTAATGCAGTGGTAGCCCTGGGCGTGGAAGCACGGGAAATGTGCAAATATGTGGATTCCGTGATGTTCTGCATCTCAAAGGGCCTGGGGGCTCCTATCGGTTCCCTGGTGTGCTGTTCTGAAGAATTTTCCAGGACGGTCAGGGACAAGAGAAAGCTTTTAGGCGGGGCCATGAGACAGGCAGGCGTGATAGCAGCGCCTGGTACATATGCCCTTAAGCATAACATTGATCGTCTGGCGGAGGATAACGCCAACGCGGCCTATGCGGCTGAGCAGTTAAAGGATTTAAAGAACGCAAAGGTATCTGGAAAGGTTATGAGCAATATCATTGTCCTGGATGCCAACGGCCTGGGGCTTACACCGGGCGAATACTGCGGCAGGGCGGCTGAAAAGGAGTTATTAATCAAGCCGGTGTTAAAGGACAAGGTAAGACTTGTATTTTACAGGGATATTTCAAGGGAGGATACGGAAAAAGCAGTAGCGATTATACGTGAACTGGATTCTTTACGATAAAGGGGGATTTGACATATGAAGATAGGTGGTAAAAAGATAGGTTTATCGACCCAGATATTTGCAGCGATGCTGTTGGGAGCGGTTTTGGGAATCGTTGTCGGGGAACCAATGACCAAAGTTGGGTTTATCGGAACTATTTGGCTGAACTGTATTAAGATGATTGTGGTGCCAATGGTACTTGTCACCATTGTGACGGGTGTTGTTTCCCAGAAGGATATGAAGACGCTGGGAAGAATCAGCTTCCGCATCATGGCGTATTATATTGTCACCACACTGGTTGCCTGCGCCGTAGGCATCCTGGTTACATCCATCGTAAAGCCCGGCACCATAACCAATTTTACAGGACTGGCATCTAAGGAGGTAACCGGAAGCGCGGACATCACGGTAGCTGATTTCTTTACAGGAATGTTTTCATCCAACATTATCCAGACCTTTGCGGACGGCAATATACTTCAGACTGTTGTCATCGCAATCCTGCTGGGCGTGGCGATTTTAAGGATGAAGAATCCGGAGCACAAGGAAAAGGCAATCAAGGGCATGAACGTGCTCAATGATATGGTATTTTCACTGATTAACATGATTATGCTGGTATCTCCAATCGGCGTATTCTTCCTGATGGGAGATTCCTTCGGAAAGTACGGAGCCGGCATCTTTACCAGCATGGCAACCCTTGTGGGCACCTATTATCTGGCCTGCCTGGTGCATGTGGTACTTGTTTACTGTACAGTTATCTGGGTGACGGCAGGAATCAACCCTATCAAGTTCTTAAAGGACAGTGCGGAGCTGTGGGTATACACCATCTCCACCTGCTCCAGTGTGGCTGCAATTCCGATTAATATTAAGGTGGCTAAGGAGAAATTCAATGTTCCGGAGACGATTTCAGGTTTCACCGTACCTCTGGGTTCACAGATGAACTATGACGGCAGCGTTATTCTCTACGGCTGTGTTATCCTGTTCATCAGCCAGACCATCGGCGTTCCTGTCACCCTGGGAACCATGGTGAAAATCATCCTGATGTCGGCCATTCTTTCCACTGGCGGCGGCGGTATCCCCGGAAGCGGTATTGTAAAGCTTCTGGTCATGGTAACTGCGTTTGGCCTGCCTACAGAGATTGTGGGAATCATAGCTGCATTCTACCGTCTGTTTGACATGGGAACCACCATCAACAACTGCCTGGGAGATCTTGCGGGCACGGTGTTTGTATCCAAGCTGGAGGATAAGGCGGCTGCCAGGGTAAAGTCGGCATAGCCAGGCAGCTGAATTGCCGGATTGGCTGGCGTTAGCTGCTGAGATTCTTCAAATATAGAATGAAAAGGTCCCGGATTCTGCATGAAGCAGAGTCCGGGATTTTTCAATTGAGTCTGAATCCCCATATCAGTTATGGAAATGTTCTTCGGTTCCGTTTTCCGTCCCGACGATGATTTTCTCGCATATATCCTCAAATAGCCCTGTTTCCAATATGCCGGTCATGGCCTTGAGACGGGCGGCTGCCGCTGGGTAATCCATGTCAACGCCTCCTGTGAGATCCAGGATGGGATTGCCATTATCTGTGATAAAAATGTTTCCATCTTTTACCCTCAGCTTCGGCACAAACCCGGCGTTCTTTACCTGTTCCTCCACATAAGGAACCCCAAAGGCCGGAACCTCCACAGGCAGCACGCGTCCGCTCAGGGAATGCACAAGCTTGCTCTTGTCCATAATCCATATGACCCGCAGGGCTTTGGCGGCAATGATCTTTTCACGGAACAGGGCACCACCGCTGCCCTTGATGGAATAGAAATCCGGGTCAATGGAATCCACTCCGTCGATGGCCAGATGTATGGTCCGGGCATCCGCCAGGGATATAAGTGGGATGTCCAAGCGGCGGGCCAGCGCTTCCGTTTCAAGGGAGGTGGCTGTCACATGAACGTTCAGGCCACCCCGGATTCGTTGGGACAGTTTTTCAATGAGATAATAAACGGTTGAACCGGTTCCAAGGCCCAACACCATGTTATCTTTTACTTCCATGGCTGCCTGCCAGGCAGCCGCCTTTTTCTGTTCTTCTTTACTGTACATATTGTGCCTCCTGCAACCGCCTACAGCCAGCTATGCCCATACTGCTCCAGCATCCGGTCCGCTTCAGCCGGTCCATGGGTTCCGGGCTCATAAGGATACACCGGCAGCTGCTTTCCCCCATGGAGTTTCTTCAGATGGCTGATGTAATTCCAGCTCAGCTCTATCTGGTCCCACTGTGAGAACCAGGAGCGTTCTCCTGCCATACAGGCAGTGATAAGACGCTCATAGGCCTCCGGGGTGTTGAGCTGATGAATGAGACTGCAGTTCTGGCAGAAATCCATCTTGGCAGGAATGATATCCTCAGAATCACCGGGACGTTTAATATTAAACTGCAGATAAACGCCTTCCGTCGGCTGAATCTTAATGATTAGTATATTGGGCTCCACGTCCGGATAAGGCCGGCGGAAAATGACAGCCAGCTCAATCTCGCGTTTCCCGGTCTTTTTTCCGGTCCGGATATAAAATGGGGTTCCGTTCCAGCGTTCATTGTCAATGAAAAGGCGCAGGGCTCCAAAGGTTTCTGTCTGTGAATCCGGTTTTACAAGGGGTTCGCTGCGGTAGCCCTCGTATTGCCCCAGGACCAGAGTGTTTTCTATGGATGCCTCATCCGCCAGCCGCAGACAGCGGAATACATCCAGCTGGGCATCGTGCAGCCCTTTGGGACTGAATTCCTCCGGCTGTTCCATGGCCATGATGGACAGAATCTGGAACAGATGGTTCTGCACCATATCTTTCAGGGCGCCGCTGGCATCATAGTAACCGCCGCGGGTTTCCACGCCCATGTCCTCCAGGGCGGAAATCTGCACAGATTCAATATAGCGGGAATTCCACACGTCTGTAAAAATGGGGTTGGAAAACCGGATTGCCTGGATATTGCGGACCATTTCCTTTCCAAGGTAGTGATCGATGAGGTAAATATGCTCCGGGCCAAAGAATACCTCCAGCTCTGTGTTAAGGGCTGTGGCTGCTGCCAGATTCTCTCCAAAGGGCTTTTCCAGTATCACTTTGCCGGAGGAGGAACCCTGGACCGGTTTCAGTCGTTCTGT
>JAJQEA010000341.1 GCA_021201905.1 Clostridia bacterium | reverse complement strand
ATTCTCAATATAACGGTGAAGCTCGCGGACCATGTGGTTAAAGGCGTCCCCCAGTTCCTCAATCTCATCCCCTGTCTTTACATTCACCTGAAAATTGGACAGATCATCCATCTGTTCACTGACAATGGTCCGGGCAGCCTGCCCCAGACGGCTTAAGGGCCTTAAGACCGAGCGGCGGATAAAATAGAAATAGACCACAATAAAGACAAGAAGCACCGACAGGACCACCAGGACCACTGCGGCCACAAAGCCTTTAATCTGCCTGTCAATCATGTCCATGGAAATATCCACGCAGGAAAGGGCGGCCGGCTGTCCGGATGAATCCAGTATGGCCACATAGGCAGAAGCCAGATATCCATACTCCTGGTTGTTGGTAATGAGGATCGTGTCCTCTCCCTCCGGGCACAGATAGGCCCCCCGCATGATTTCCCTTCCGCCCTGGTAATAGCCGTCCACATCCCCCAGGCTGCACACACCCGCTTCCCCTTCTTTTCCCACGTCCCATATGTAGTACATATGGTCCTCATAAGGGATGACCACATAAAAATACTGAATGCCTATGGTCTCCTTCATGTAGAGGAGATAACGGCTTACCTGATCATAGTAGCTGTCCGTCTTGCGCGTCGTTTCATAGTCCTTTATGGTATCGCCGTCAATATACTCCGCGGCAATCTTTGCCTCGTCAAATGCCAGCTTGGTGTAATATGATTCCATACTGCGGCGGTACTGCCTTGTGATAACAAGGCATATCGCCATCATCAGGACCACTGTCATTGCCATAAGACCCGCGAAAAACTTTAACTGCAGCTTTCCCTTAACCCGATTCATGCTATTCCTCCCACACCGGCGCCAAATCCAGCCTCAGATGCCCGTCGGCCACGCCATACAGCACCCTGTCCTCACGGACAAACCGATTATGGCTGTCATCATTTCCAAGCAGCACACTTCCCACGGCAAAACCATCCACATAATAGGAACGCCCGTCAATGCATACCGTGGTCATCTTATTAAAGCGCCTGTACACCCCGCGGGCTTCCTCCGCCGTCATGCCATGATGCAGGGCCAGGGCTTCTCTCTTCGGACGGTTCCAGTAGGAAAGCTTCTCTGCCTGCGGTCCGGCATTGGCCCAGACACGGTCAAAATCCTCCATCAGCTCCTTTACCATGGCAAGGGCCAGATCTCCGCTCTTTAAATAAAGATCCACGCTGTCATTGCCGGGCTCTATGTCATACCGCCTTTGAGCCAGGATATCACCCCGGTCCAGGGATTTTACAAGCTTATGCATGGTCACGCCGCTGCATGCAAGCCCGCGCTCCATGGCGCACTCGATGGGATAATAGCTGCGCCCTTCCGGAAGAAAGGAGCTGTGAAGGTTGACGCCGTAAAACCGGCTGTCCTCCGGCACCGGAATCTTATGGCTGTATTCAGCCGTTAAAAACAGCTCACATCCCTCCTTATCCATGTAAGAAACCATCTCATCTTCAGTAATCTGTCCATAGCGGACAGGAATGCCAGACATCCGGGAAAGCCGGACTATATTATGCTCATTAAAATAATCCTCCTCCATGTGGTATGTATACAATGCCAGAATCTCATGATTCCGGTGCAGGTATTCAAATACGTTCAAAAATACATCTGACCCAAAATAAACTATCTTCACGTTTGCCTTTCCTTTCTGCCAAAACCTATATTTTCACCACCAGCGAATTAAAACCTCCGTAACGCCGGTAGAAAAACTCCCTGGCCTTATCCTTGATGACCCTCACTCCCATGGCGTCCATGTCAAAACCGCCTTCCCGGCTGGCCCGTCCCGTTTCCAGGGCAAAGGGGTCAAAATACCTTGCCGTATCCCGGATATGGAGGGTAAACTCCCCCTGTTCCCCGGCCACCAGGGTAATCTGGATGCATATATCATCTTTGCGTACGCCATCTCCTCCCCCGTCCCTCAGGATTACAAGGCACAATTCTTCAATGGTCATAGTCACGAAATACGTCTGTCTGGGACTGGCCTTCCATTTCTCGCAAAAGGCTTCCGCCTCCCCTGTAACCAGGGCCATATCCTGGTTTTCCCGGCTGACTGTACAGGTGCAGACTCTGGAGCCGTCAAACTCCTCACCGCCTTCCCTGCCTCTTAAAAGCCAAATCACCCACATTCCCAGGGACAGAATCTCAACAGCCGGGAACATCCGCCAGAACACTTCCGCTCTCAGGAATGAGAAGAACAGGACACAGGGTATCAGCACGATGGCGCCGCGCAGCGACGAGATAATGAGGCTTTCCCGCTCCCGGCCGCAGGCCTGGAAATAACCGGCCATAAGGATGGATATTCCGGCAAATACCGTACCTGTGCAGTAAAGCCTGAGCGCCTCTGTCCCCATTCCGGCGGCTTCCCCATGCAGGCCGAACAGGGCGCATAGGATCCGGGGAAACAGGAAAATCAAAAGGGCGGACATGCCAGCCGCACTGCAGCCGTACACAAAGGCGTATCCGCGCACATTTCTCATACCCTCCCTGCGGTATTCCCCCCAGTAGGTGCTCACCATGGGCTGCATGGCCCTGACTGTACCCTCGTAAAGATAGAGAATCAGATAGGAGGCATTTTGCAGCATGTCAAACACAGCTACCGACGTCTCGTTTCCGGCACGGATTGATATATTGTTGCACAGCAAAAGGAAAATAAGCTGGTACAGGTACTGGACCGAACTGGAAAATCCCTCCCTGAAAGCCGCGGCCAATAACCCCCGGCGCGGGCTTCACCGGCCGCACCTTAAGTATATGCTTCCCTCCAAGGATACCGGGCAGATAGCACAGGACAGCCACCGCCTGTCCAATCATGGTGGACAGGGCGGCTCCCGCTGTCCCGTACCCCAATACCAGCACCAGCAGGATATTGAAGCCGATATCCGTCAGGTTGCCTGCCACCGAACCAAAACCAGCCATCTTCTCACTGCCGTCATTTCGCAGGTAATAGTTGAGGATGTTGGACATATAAAAAAGAGGAGTGGACGACACCAGCACCGCCAGATAGCTCCTGGCGGCTTCGTAAAGCGCCCCGTCTCCCGGCACCGTCCCCAGAACAGCCAGCAGCCGGGTCATGAAAACATTTCCCAGGATTCCGGTGAGGATGCTAAACGCCAGTGCACCTGACACCACCTGGTTGAAGCTGTCCACCGCTTCCCCGGGCTTTCCCTCTCCCAGAAGCCTGGAGTACCTGACAGAACCTCCCAGCCCCAGCCCATGGGCAAACATACAGTTAACCATGTACACCGGAAGAATCAGTGCAATGGCGGCCAGGCCCACAGCCCCCATTCTCTGCCCCCCCGCCACCGCGTCCCCAATGTCGCTGAGCGCCCACCCTGCCGAGGAAAGGATGGCAGGTCCCCACATGCGCCGGAATATTCTGCCGGTAAAGGGGTCCCCGTGTTTTATTTCTCTGTGTCTCACTTCTCTGTCTCTCATTCAATGGTCAGGATATCCGTAAATCCTGTGATCTCAAATACTTCCATGATGGTCCCGCACACATGGCGGACCACCATGGACCCCTGCCTGTTCATCTGCTTCTGGGCCGCCAGAATCACACGCAGGCCAGCGGAAGACAGATACGCCAGGCCTTCCATATCCAGCACCAGGGAATCCACCCCTTCCAGCCCGCTCTTGAGCGCGGCCTCAAGCTTTGGAGCCGTCGCGGTGTCCAGGCGCCCCTCAAGGGCCAGTGTCAGACTTCCATTGTTTCTTGTGGTTGTGATGGTCATGATCATATCCTCCTGTCATTCATCCCTTTTCATAAACCAAACCAGATGCTTTACCTGATTATGAGATAAATCACGGAATTTTGGGGGTAAATGGCATAGCTTGTCCCGTTTCTGTCATTTCCTGTACCCAATAAACTCAATGAGCATGCTGTTTTATCCATCCTTTATAAAATGATCTAAAAACAGCCGGAGGGATGCACCTTCTGCATAACCCTTCCGGCTGTTTTTACTGTATTCTATTTTATTTCCCGCAGCAGCTCCCCCAGCCTGCGTATTCCCTCGTCAATCATCCCGCAGTCCGCGTTGGTGTAGTTCAGACGCATGGTATTGGTATTGTCCATATGGATGTAAAACGGGTCGCCGGGAACAAATGCAACCTTTTTCTCCAGGGCTTTTGGAAACAGCGATAACGCGCTGACGCCTTCCGGCAGTGTCACCCACAGAAACATGCCTCCGTGGGGCCGGGTGTACCTGACTGTCTTCGGAAAATACCGGTCCATTGCCTCTGTCATGGCCTGCGCCTGCTCTTTATACAGCTGCCTGATTTGGGCGATATGGGCGTCATAGTCATTGTGCATCAGATAGTCCCATATGAGATACTGGGAGAAAATATTTGTATGCAAATCGCTGGCTTCCTTTGCCACTGAAATATGTTTCAGCAGTTCTGTATCAGCGCAGATCATGAAGCCGGTGCGCATGCCGGGAGTCACTGTCTTTGAAAATGTCCCCAGCAGAATGCTGCCCGGCAGCCGGCCTGCCCCGATATAAGGAATACGTTCTCCCTCGTCGAAACGCAGTTCCCCATAAGGGTCGTCCTCCACCAGAACGATTTCACGCCCCTTTAGGACGTCCCGGATACACTCCCTGTTTTCAGCCGAGTAGCTGAGCCCTGTGGGATTCTGGAAATCCGGTATGGCGTATATAAATTTGACGTCATGAGCCAGCGCATCCTTTAACTGGCCCATATCCATCCCTTCCTCTGTCAGCTCAACCGGATAAAAAACCGGCTGGTATTGGGAAAATGCCTGTATGGCCCCAAGATAGCTGGGCTTCTCCACAATCACGCCGTCCCCTGTATTTAACAGAACCTTCGATATAAGGTCCAGGGCCTGCTGGGACCCTGTGGTAATCAGGATATTCTCAATGCCAAGGGCAAGGCCGAATTTGCGGTTGTAGCGGTCCGCTATATACTGGCGGAGCTCCGGGAGCCCGGCCGTGATGGATT
>JAJQEA010000359.1 GCA_021201905.1 Clostridia bacterium | reverse complement strand
CCCCCTGGCCACCTCCTCGCCCTTAATCCTGATGCAGTACTGGTTTGTGCTCAAAGCGGAGCTGTCCCTCAAACGGATGGAGGGAATGACAAATCCCATGTCCTGGGCATACTGCCTGCGGAATATGACAATCCGGCTGATCAGCCTGCCGCCCACGGACTCATCTGCCAGTGGAATAAGGCTGTATCCGAATTCCATCTCCACCGGCTCCACGGTCAGAAGGTTGTATACGTTATTCACATCCTTGTAATACTCATCCTCCGTCACCGGCATGGACGCCGCCGCTTCCTCCAGGGCCATGGGTTCCCCCGGTGTCTCCTGATACGAGGCCGCGCCCAAAAGGACCGGTTCGGCCTGAATCTTCCTGGACAGGTAGTAGCCGCTGGCCAGAAGCCCCACCGAGACCACCCCCAGCTGGATGACCGGCATCCCCGGAATCATGGTCATAACAGCCATGGCCACGCCGCTGAGCATAATGGAATAGGGCTGGGCCATAAACTGCTTGGAAATGTCCTCATTGAGGCTTCCCTCGGACACGGCCCTGGTTACAATCATACCCGTGGCCGTGGATATGAGCAGAGCCGGTATCTGGGATACCAGACCGTCTCCCACCGTGGCGATGGAATAGGTGTTCAGTACATCTCCGATGGCGTCTCCCGACTGGATGATTCCGATGATGCTTCCACCTATCAGATTGATGGCCGTTGTGATCAGGGACATGACGGCATCGCCTTTTACAATCTTGGTGGCGCCGTCCATTGCGCCGTAGAAATCCGCTTCCCTCTGGATTTTCTGCCTGCGCTCCTTGGCCTGCTGCTCATTGATGAGGCCGGAGCTCAAATCAGCGTCAATGGCCATCTGCTTACCCGGCATGGCGTCCAGGTTAAACCTTACGGCAACCTCGGCCACACGCTCGGCGCCCTTGGTGATTACAATGAACTGCATCAGCACAATGATGAGGAAGATAATAAAACCCACCACCACGTTCCCACGGAGCACAAAGTCTCCGAAGGCCCTGATGACCTGGCCCGAAGAACCCATATTGGTCAGGATGTTCCTGGTTGTGGAAACATTGATTCCCAGCCTGAACAGGGTGGTCACCAGCAGCAGGGACGGGAAAATGGAAAACTCCAGGGGTTCCCGTATTGTCATGGTCGTTACCAGGATCATCATGGAAAGGGACATATTTAATATGATTGCCACATCCACCAGACCAGCCGGCAGCGGTATGATCAACAGCAGTATGATAACCAGTACAAAAAGTACGACCGAATAACTCAGTATCTTCTTCATCCGTAACTCCATCCGATTCGTTTATCTGAACATATCTTCCCTGCGTCCGGTCCGGTAGAGATACAGGAGGATTTCCGCCACCGCTCCGTAAAACTCGGCAGGTATCTCACGTCCCAGCTCGCAGGAGGCGTATAATGCCCTTGCAAGAGGTTTGTTCTCCGTGATATACACCCCGTTTTCCTCCCCGGCCTTTACAATCCTGAGAGCCAGCTCATCCTGGCCCTTGGCCAGGACCACCGGCGCGCCGTGGTGTTCAGGGTCATATTTAAGGGCAACCGCGTAATGGGTGGGGTTCCTGACAATCACATCCGCCTGGGGAACCTTCTGCATCATCCTGCTGAGGGCCATCTGGCGCTGGATTCTCCGGATACGTCCCTTAATCTCCGGATTTCCCTCTGTCTGTTTGAACTCATCCTTTACCTCCTGCTTGGTCATCTTAAGGTCCCGCTCATACTCCCACCGCTGGTAAAGGAAATCAAAGAACGCCACCACGCCGAAGGCCATACTGACCTTGACCACCAGGTCAAAGGCCATGTTTAACATATAGGCGGCCGAAACCAGGGGTTGCATGTCAATCATCCTAGCCACAGGCACCAGGTCGCCCTTTATCAGGTTATAGAGCAGGATTAACAGCAGGCTTATCTTAAACAGGTTTTTCACAAGCTCTATGACATTTTTCAGGGCAAAGAGTTTTTTTATTCCAGTAAAGGGGTTAAGCTTCCCAAATTTAGGTTTTACAACCTGAAAGGACACATTGAACCTGGTCTGTGTCCCATGGGCCAGAATCCCCAATAACATGGCGGTCAGAAGGAGGGGCAGGGCGCATTTGAGGAATGTAAACACGGTCACGGAAAACAGCTGGGAAGACAAAAGCTCCTGGGGATTCCTGCCCACTCCCTCCAGGATCCATTCCATGTATGCTCTGACATTCTTATAGATGTAGGGCATCATGAGCCGTATCATCCAGAACACCCCCAGCAGGAGGATGACCGTGGTTATGTCCTTGCTCTGGAATACATTGCCTTCCTTCCTGGCATCCCTGCGCCGTTTGCTGGTTGGTTTTTCAGTCTTTTCCTGTCCGTTGCTGCCAGCCACTGCCCCTCACCCCCTTTTGCTTCCCTCTGCCTGTCTCAGGCCATCAGGCTCACCATGCGATCCAGCCACTGGAACATGTAATCCAGGGTATCGTACAGCTTGTCCGACATAGGAGAAAACAGGAACACAAGCATCAGCATTCCCACTATGATCTTGACCTGGAAATTGACCACAAACACATTAATCTGCGGTATGATCCGCATCAGAATCCCCACCGCCGTCTCGGCAACCAGCTCCAGGCCGATGACGGGAAGGGCAAACTGAAGGCCCATGACAATGCCCTGTTCAAACATATCCAGGACCGCTATGGCCAACCCCGGACTGATCCGCACCGCCCCAAAGGGTATGAGACGGGCCGAGCCGTAGAATATCTCCAAAAGCCTGAGATGGCCGTCCACGGCAAAAAACAGAAGCATCAAAAAGGCATAATACATTCCCGACGTAATGGTCATCTGGGTGTTGTACTGAGGATCGTAAATCTGGGCCATATTGAGGCCCATCACATAATCCATTGCGGAGGATGCGAAACGCACCACCAGGACAGCCAGCTCCATCGCAAAACCAAGTATGTAACCCATGAGCAGCTCCATCAGCAGCATGGCAGCGTACTCCACCATGGTGGCTGGTTCGCGGTACATACCGGCCCCTCCGGTGGTATAGAGTAACAGGGACAACAGAAGTACAAAGCCTGCCTTTGCCCTGGAGGGAAAATTCACCCTTCCGAACATGGGATTGAGGGCAATGGCCCCGCTCATGCGCATGACAATCAGGGAAAATAAGATGAGCATCCCCTGTTAACCTCCTGCTATCATGGCGCATACCTGACGGGTAAAGTCCTGAAGCATGGCAAGGATGGAGCTGCCCAGAATTCCCATCATGGCCAGGATAGCCAGGAGCTTG
This sequence comes from Clostridia bacterium, assembly GCA_021201905.1. Classification (GTDB taxonomy): domain Bacteria; phylum Bacillota; class Clostridia; order Lachnospirales; family Lachnospiraceae; genus Enterocloster. The sequence goes on along the minus strand of JAJQEA010000359.1, from coordinate 1,712 downwards.
GGGACAAAGGTCATGGTCTGCTCATTAATCTGGGTGGCGGCCTGGAATATGGCGATCAGGACACCCACTGCCATGCTCACCAGCAGAAAGGGCATGGAAAGCCTCAGGGCCAGCTGGAATGCCTGGTACATGATGTCAAGCACCTCTAAATTACTCATAATTACCTCCTGACTCAGAATTCCTAACGGAAACTCCTGACAATGCTGGAAAACAGCAGTTCCCAGCCATTAACAGTCACAAACAGCAAAAGCTTAAAAGGAAGGGAAACCATGGTGGGAGGAAGCATTACCATTCCCATGGACATCAGGGTGGTGGCCACCACAATGTCAATCAGCAGAAAAGGCAGATAGATAAGAAATCCAGCCACAAAGCCCCGTTTCAGCTCGCTTGTCATAAAAGCAGGCGTCACCACGGTAAAGGGATAGTCCTCCACATTTTCCTCCACCTGGGTTCCGGACATTTCCACAAAGTGGTCCAGCGTCTCCTTTTCCGTGTTCCTGAGCATGAATTCCTTGATGGGAACCCCTATCCTCTGCACTGCCTCCACCTGGGTTATCTCTCCCCTGGTATAAGGCACATAAGCCTCGGCATTGACCCTGCCGATGACCGGGCTCATGATATAGAGGGTCAGGAACAGTGAAATCCCAACCAGAACCGTGTTGGGAGGCGTCTGCTGGATGCCCATGGCGTTTCTGGTAAAGGACAGTATGATGATGGTCCTGGTAAAGGACGTCATCATAACTGCTATGGAGGGCAGCAGGGCCACCAGGGTAAGCATGAATATCAAATCAAGGGCCGGAACATTGCCTCCGTTCAGGCCGGCAAGCAGATCATTCATTTGTCTCCTCCCTTTCTTCCGGTTCCCCGTATTCCTCCTCCAGCTTTTCCAACAGCTGGATTCCCGCCTGGCTGACGCCGATAAGGTACATGTGGGACTTTGGCTCCACAAGAAGAATCTGCCTGTCAGCTCCGATGCGGACCTGCTCCAGGATCTTAAGGTTCCGCCCGGATGTGGCTTTCATATATGTCTTCCCCATGAGCCGGCTGCACCAGTATGCCAGGAGCAGTATACATCCCACGGTAAGCACCGCGCCTGCCAGTGAAAAAAAGCTATCATTCATCATAAAATCTCCGGGTTCAGGTCCCTGGCCACGATTTCCGTTATACGGATGCCAAAGTTGTCCTCCACCACCACAATGTCCCCTTTTTTGCAACGCACTGGCCGTTTACGAACAAATCAGCCTGCTCGCCGGCCATCTTATCCAGTACCACAAGGGAGCCCTGGGTCAGTTCCAATATATCCTTGACCAGCTTCTTGGTCCTTCCCACTTCCACGGAAAGTTCCAGTGGGACCTTCATGAGCATTTCCTGGTTGGCCCGCTCCTCCACGCCTTCCTCCGCTCCGCTCTCCATCTGCGGGGCGTTGACCGGGTGGAGCAGGATATTTTCCCTTGGCTGCTGCTTTCCCTTGGCCTTCATGTCCTTCATGAACTCCATCATCTGGGCCTGGGACTGCTGCATCTGGTTCAGCAGCTGAAGCATAACCGGGTCTGGGGCGGGTTGATAGATCACAGGCTGGCCCATGGGAGGCGCATATTGAGGCTGGGGCGCCTGAGGTGCATACTGGGGCTGCGCCTGAACGAGTTCCGGGGATGGCTGGGGGGCGCACTGGGGCTGCGTCTGAACAGGCTCCGGGACAGGCTGCGTCTCTG
>JAJQEA010000295.1 GCA_021201905.1 Clostridia bacterium | reverse complement strand
AATCTGGCCGTCATGATTCACTCGGGAAGCCGTCACTTTGGAAAGTCTGTCTGCGATTACTTCCACTATAAGGCAAGACAGCTAAACCAGACATGGTTCAGCTCTGTGCCGGATGAATACAGGCTGGCCTTCCTGCCGGTGGATACCAGAGAGGGAAAACAGTACCTGAACTGGATGCAGCTGTCCATGGATTTTGCCAAAGAGAACAGGGAAAAGATGATGTTAGCCGTGAAAGCCATTCTGGAAAAATGGATTGGCAAGTATACCGAACTTTCACTGAAATTCTCTCATGACATAAACTGCCACCACAATTACGCCTCCTTTGAAAACCACTATGGAAAGGATGTGTGGGTCCACAGGAAGGGCGCTGTCAGCGCCCAAAACGGAGAGTTAGCCGTGATTCCGGGAGCCATGGGTTCTTACAGCTATGTGGTCATGGGAAAAGGAAATCTGGAGAGCTTCTGCTCTTCATCCCATGGAGCCGGCCGGCAGTATTCGAGAAAAGGCGCCATGGCGGCATTTTCCTGCGAGGAAGTCATTCTGGATTTACAGAAACAGGGTGTGATTCTGGGCAAGAAGGGAAAGGCTGACGTGGCGGAGGAGAGCCGGTTTGCCTATAAGAACATCCAGGAGGTCATGGATAACCAGCAGGATCTGGTGGTGCCTGTGAAGCGCCTTAAGACCATAGGTGTGGTGAAGGGATAAAAGGCCGGGGCAGTATGCCGGAGCCGGAGAAAATCAAGCAGGCGCCCGTCAGAGGGACGGGATGCCTGCCCTACATAAATATTGGCAGTTTGCCTTAAGAGGCGGAGTTTACTTCCTGGGACTCCCCGGTGCCCGGCCTGTGGTTTAAGGGTATGCCGGCAACCTGCAGCTTTTAGGATGATATGTCGCGGGTTCGACTCCCGTCGTGTGTGATAACACGTAGCTAAGTGGGTATAGCAATCATTGAACATGATGACATAACCAAATGTCTCCAGGAAGGAGAAGGGATGCCTTCGCTCCTGCCGAACCTGTTTACAACAGGGAAAGGCAGTTCTTCTGCAGCCCAGAGCGGCTGCGGATACCGCACAAAATGGACCGGACCAGAAACACCAGCTAACCGGATACACGGCTTAAAGGTGTTTTCCGCCCGGAGGGAGCGGGACGGGAACACGTCACAGCGCAGCCCGGCTCTGCTTGGGGCCAGGGCCGCAGCGGCCTGCCCTTTCAGGATGTGCTTAAGCAGGAGCCCGCAGCAGGGGAATGGAGCCGGGCATCCGCCTTTTCCATCAAACAAGTTTTACGGATTCAAAATAAAGAGGGAATCAGATATGATGATAAAGAAATATATAATCAAAGAGCAGGAATGCGGCTACCTGATGAAGGATGGCCGGTTTGTGAAAATGCTGACAGCAGGCAAGTATTCTTACTTAAGCATGTTGGGATATGAGGTACAGACAGTGCCCATGACAGGGGAGGTCAGGACATGCCAAATACCGGAGGAAATCCTTATGAAGGATGAGAAGTTTGCCTCCATGGTCGTGAAGACAGTGCTGCCGGATGAGTGCATAGCCCTGCGGTTTGTGAATAAGGCGTACAGGGAAGTGCTCACAAAGCCTGAGACATTGTACTGGAATGTATTTGAGAAAAATGAGTTCCGGCTCATCGACATAACACAGCCGTATATGGAGGATACACTTCCCAGGATGTATATGGACCTGATGCCTGCCAAGTACTATAAGAAAATAGTTATAAAGGACGGAGAGACAGGTCTTTTGTATTTTGACAACCGCTATGAAAAAAAGCTGGAGACAGGCACCTATTACTTCTGGAATTACGGAAGGGAGGTCACCTGCAAAATCTTCAATATGAAGATTCAGCAGCTTGATATCTCCGGTCAGGAAATTCTCACCGCAGATAAAGTGGCTGTGCGGTTAAATGTAATCTGCAGCTACCGGATTACCAATCCGGAGAAGCTGGTTCAGACCGTGGAAGGGGTGGCTTCCCAGCTCTATACCTACGTCCAGCTGAAGCTGCGGGAATATGTGGGACGGTACAGGCTGGATGAGCTCCTGGAACAGAAGGAGGAGATCGGAAGGTTTGTGCTGGATAAGTTAAAGGAGTACCAGGATGAGTACTGCGTGGAGATAACCGGGGCAGGCATCAAGGATATCATCCTTCCGGGAGAGATAAGGGAAATCATGAACACCGTGCTGATGGCAGAGAAAAAGGCCCAGGCCAATGTCATCATGCGGCGGGAGGAAGTGGCTTCCACCAGAAGCCTTTTGAACACAGCAAAGCTTATGGATGAAAACCGCACTCTGTTCAAGCTGAAGGAGATGGAGTATCTTGAGAAAATCTGCGACAAGGTGGGAAATATATCCCTAAACGGCGGTAAGGGTGTGCTGGAGCAGCTGGCAGAGCTGGCCGGGGTGCAGGATTAAAGGGGCACAGGGCCAATGGAATACAGAAATAACAGTACACATAAATAATTTTCAAATAACGCAAATTTGCCCAGGACCATATGGTATAGTACTGACATAAGAGAACGGAGGCCGCCTCGGCCTCCCTCCATAAGCATCGGTATGCAAATGGCTGAAGCAAGCGGTCTGTAAAACCGTGACCCAGGTGGTGAACATTGTTGGCTCAAATCCAACCCGGCGCATCAGGGCTGTTGACAGACAGGTTCCGGGCGGGCCCATGAACGGGATAAGACATGGGCCCCCAATCAGCAGATGTGGCAGAGTGGTCGAATGCGGCTCCCCGCTAAGGAGCAGGCCGGCAGTAACCGGTCCGGAGGTCCGAATCCTCCCATCTGCGTTAATAAATTTTTAGAAGAGAAAGGAGAGCATGATGGCAGAAGAAGTTTTCATAAAGACCAGGTTCTATAGTTATGGGCAGTCCGGTGCCGGCAGTTATTTATACCATGGCAGCGGACGGATTGGTGTAACTGAAAACAGAAACTGCCAAAGCCCCGGATAAGACTAAGGGGTTCATAAGCACCTTTTATGAACCTTTACAGAACATGGTACAGAGGGCCGGCGGCAGGCCCTTTTTTGATGCGGAAAGCGAGGAAGATTCACATGCATCAGACCATGTTTCCACTATTGATTGTCAATATCCTGGAGAATCATGCCACAAAGGAGAGGCCTCTTTCCATTACAGAGATAACACAGTTTGTCAACAGGGAGTTTGGACCCTTTGCCATGGAGAAGGAGCAGCTTATGAACCGGTCCACGGTGACGCGGATTCTGGACGCCATGGAATTCTGGACCGGGGAAGGAAATCTGCTTAATTTTAGGGTGACACAGTGCGGTTCGGAGAATAAGAAGCTGTTCTGCCTGGAGAAGATAAGGGGGTAAAGTGAATTTTAAATCGGTTTACATACTTCTTGACTTTAGCATATTAACTTGCTATACTTTTTCTAAAGTGTGTGCCGGACCCACTGCCAGCACAGCATCCCCACACTTCACAAACAAAAATCCAGGAGGTCGATTGAAATGTCATACGTTGATGAGATTTACGAGAGAGTTGTAGCACAGAACCCGGGTGAGCCGGAGTTTCATCAGGCTGTCAAGGAAGTATTGGATTCCTTAAAGCTGGTCATCGATGCCAATGAGGAGAAGTACCGCAGAGAAGGTGTTCTTGAGCGTTTCACGGAGCCGGAAAGAGTTGTTTCTTTCAGGGTGCCGTGGGTAGATGACAATGGGGCAGTCCAGGTGAACAAGGGATACAGGGTGCAGTTCAACAGCGCCATCGGACCATATAAGGGCGGCTTACGTTTCTATCCATCTGTAAACCAGAGCATTCTCAAGTTCCTTGGTTTTGAGCAGACACTTAAGAACTCCCTGACGGGCCTTCCCATGGGCGGCGGCAAGGGCGGTTCCAACTTCGATCCCAAAGGTAAATCAGACCGTGAGGTCATGGCTTTCTGCCAGAGCTTTATGACAGAGCTGTACCGCCACATTGGCAAGGATACGGATATTCCTGCCGGAGATATCGGTGTAGGCGGCAGGGAGGTAGGATACCTCTTCGGACAGTATAAGAGAATCACAGGATTATATGAGGGCGTGCTTACAGGCAAGGGACTTACCTTTGGCGGCTCCCTGGCCAGGACCCAGGCAACCGGATATGGCCTGGTATACATTCTCAATGAGATGTTAAAGCACAACGGCAAGGATATGGCAGGCAAGACCGTAGTTGTATCCGGTTCCGGCAATGTGGCTATCTACGCAACTGAGAAGGCGCAGCAGCTGGGAGCAAAGGTAGTGGCTTTAAGTGATTCCAACGGCTATATCTATGACAAGGACGGCATTCAGCTGGATATTGTCAAGGAAATCAAGGAAGTGCGCAGAGGACGTATTAAGGAGTATGTGGATGAGGTTCCAACCGCGGTGTATACAGAGGGCAGAGGAATCTGGAGCATTCCATGTGATATCGCCCTTCCATGCGCGACCCAGAATGAGCTGAATCTGGACGATGCCCAGACGCTTCTTGCCAACGGATGCTTTGCCGTGGCAGAGGGCGCTAACATGCCTTCCACCAGAGAGGCCACAGACCTGTTTGTGGAGAAGAAGATCCTTTTCATGCCGGGCAAGGCTGCCAATGCGGGCGGCGTGGCAACATCCGGACTGGAGCAGAGCCAGAACTCCTTGAGGATGTCATGGTCCTTTGAGGAAGTGGACGATAAGCTTCACACAATCATGGTAAATATCTTTGCAAAGGTATCAGAGACGGCAGAGCGCTACGGAGTTGCCGGCAACTATGTGGCTGGTGCCAATATCGCCGGATTTGAGAAGGTGGTTGAGGCTATGCTGGGACAGGGTATTGTGTAGTCTGCCGGAGCGCCGGGCATTTTCAATATAATACAATTTCAATATAATATGTTCTCAATATAATACAGTCTGAATATAATAGGCAGGGTAAATCCCGCAGACAGGCCATATGGTTTGTCTGCGGGATTTTTTGTCTTTTTAAATATTCGTATATCCGGTACAGGAATACAGTCAGATTTGATTCATCCCAAAAAATCAACAGAAACTGGAAATATGCATAAAAAACAGAGTTTTTATT
>JAJQEA010000420.1 GCA_021201905.1 Clostridia bacterium | reverse complement strand
CCTGCGCATAATCGTCCTCCGCGTATCCGCCTTCCCGGTGTCCGCCCTGCGCATACCCGTCCTCCGCGTATCCGTCCTCCGGGTACTCACCTTCCGGCTCCACGGCAAAAGCAGCCTCCTGGCGGGCCATGTAGGACTGGGGCGAGACTTCGGTTTTCCTCTCAGACACGGGCTCATAGTCCGCAGGCTGTTTTCCGGCGCGGTATTCCTGCTCCACTGCCTTGAGACGGGCCTCATACTTATCCCTGTTTTCCACCAGATCCATCTGATACTTTGTGAGAGGCGCAAACTGTATCTTAAGCTCCATGGCCTTCTCCACATATTTCCCAAGACCGAACATAAGCATGATCTTGTCGCAGGCCATGATGCAGAGTTCTCCCATACCGGCCTCCGCGTACAGCTCTGCCAGCTCATAGAGCCACTTTTCATCCAGCTCAATGTTGCAGTACTGCTCCAGTGTATGAATCAGCTGCTCTGCGGGCGCTCCCTTTGCCCCCAGAATCAGGTAGCGCAGGATATACTGCCTGGGATCGTCCGGCGCCAGGTCGCAGAACTCCCTGTAGTAATCCTCCGCCTCCTGGAAGCTGCCCTCCTTGATAGCCAGCTCCGCCAGCTTGAACAACAGGCGCTTTCCTATGGGCGCCCGTTCAAATGCCAGCAGCAGGATATCCTTGGCCTCCTGGTACTCTTCGTTCTTTTCATAGATGGTTGCCACCATGGACAGGATGTTTACATTCCGCACTCTGCGCCAGTCTATGGTATCGGCTATCTTCATGGCCGTTTCATAGTCGCCGCGGCTTACCATCTTCTTAATCTGCTCAACTTTTATGTTAAACTCGTATTTATCCATCTTTTGCATCTCCCTATCGCTAGTTCCCGGTATGGAAATCTGCTGTCTAAAGTTCCGTCCTGCCTTCCAATGCCCGAAGAAGTGTTACTTCGTCTATGTATTCCAAATCTCCGCCAACGGGTACACCGCTGGCAATTCTGGTCACTTTAATCCCTGTAGGCTTTATCAGCTTGCTTATGTACATAGCTGTTGTCTCGCCTTCCAGGCTGGAATTGGTGGCAATGATGACTTCCTCTACATCTGACTGGAGTCTCTGCATCAATTCCTTCAGCTTTATATCCCCCGGGCCAATTCCTAGCATAGGAGAAATGGCGCCATGCAGCACATGATAAACCCCATCGTATTTGCCAGTTTTCTCATAAGCAGCCAAATCCCTGGTATTCTCCACCACCATGATGGTCTTATGATTCCTCCTGTCACTGCTGCAGATAGGGCACAGTTCCTTATCCGTCAAGGTGAAGCATTCCTTACAATAGCGCACGTTATTCCTGGCGCTTGTCATGGCTCCTGCCAGCTCCTCCACCTGCTCCTTCGGCATGTTGATGATATGAAATGCCAGGCGCTGGGCCGACTTGGCCCCAACTCCGGGGAGCTTAGACAGTTCCTCTATTAACTTGGTAATCTGACTGCTGTAGTAATCCATTAGAAGGGGAAACCTCCGCCCAGTGCTCCGCCTAAGCCGCCTGTCAGCTTAGACATGGCCTCGCTGCTCTCAGCCTCCATCTGGCGGAACGCCTCATTGGTAGCTGCCACAATCAGGTCCTCTAACATCTCAATATCGTCCGGGTCCACCACATCAGGAGACAGCTTAACGGATACCACTTCCTTTTTGCCGGACACGGTGACGCTGACCGCACCGCCGCCGGAAGCAGCCGTATACTCTTTATTTTCAAGCTCCTTGGTCGTCTCCTCCATTTGACGCTGCATACGCTGCGCCTGCTTCATAAGATTATTCATGTTGCCAGGCATTCCGCCTGGAAATCCGCCACGTTTTGCCATGGTGTATTATCCTCCTATTATTTCCGATTATTCATCTTTATATTATTCATCTTCATATGTAATATCCATATGAATCTTTTCTTCCAATTCTTCCTGGGTCACATAAATCGTATTCAGGCGCTCACCCCGGCCGGCCAGTCTTGTCTTAAAATAAATGGACCTGCTGAAATTAGCCTCCACATAGCGCTCCAGCTCCCCTATCACTGTGGGCCGCTTCCCCATATCGTAGTTCATGGGATCCATAAACACAATGGTCAGGCAGCCTTCTCCCCCAGGCTCCACCACGGTGTCCCGCAGATATGACCTGGCGCCGCCTCCCATGCTGCGGACTATCTTGGCCCATTCGTTTCTCACCAGCTTCAAATCCTCCAGCTGGGCCTGGGGAAGGGCCACCTTTTCAGGCATAACCCCCGGCTCTGCCTGAGCCCCCGGAACATAAGGCGCCGCTGCCTGGGATACGGCTCCCCCCTCCTGCCCCGGACCAGCCCCTGCCTGGGGCACCTGTCCGGCAGATGGGCTGCCTGCTGCCTGATACGCAGCTGTCATGGGGATGGCCATGCGGCCTGCCTCCAAATCCTCCATCTGCGCTTCCAGATCACCCAACCGCTGCAGGATGGCGTCCAGGTTGGGCTCCATGGATGGACGTGTCAGCTTGATAAGCGCCACCTCCACCAGCACCCGCTTCTGGCTGGCATAGCGCAATTGGTTGGACAATTCGGAAAAGATACGGATATACCGCATCAGCGTAGTTCCGTCCGTCTTGCCCGCATCGCTTCTCAGCTGCTTTAAATTCTCCTCCGACATATCCACCAGGCCCTCTGCATCATCCGCGCTCTGGATTAAAAGGAGGTTTCTCATATACCATATAAAATCAGTGACAAACTGGCCCAGCTCCCGGCCCTGAATCACAATTTCCTCCAGGCTGCATATACAGTCCTTTGTCCTGCCCTCCACAATGGCGCCGAACATCTGGCTGAACACGCTGGAATCCACTGCCCCCAGAACCTCCAGGGCATTGTCATAGGTCAGCACCTTTCCGTAATGAAAAGCCACACACTGGTCCAAAAGGCTTAAGGCATCCCTGAGGGAGCCGTCCGCCGCCTTTGCCACATAGAGAAGCGCCTTGTCCTCCACCTGTATCTGCTCGGCCTGAATCAACTCCCTCAGGTGGTCCGCTATGGTCTCTAAGGATATGCGCTTAAAATCATAGCGCTGGCAGCGGGACAGAATCGTAATTGGAATCTTGTGCACTTCGGTGGTGGCCAGTATGAAAATCACATAAGACGGCGGCTCCTCCAGTGTCTTTAACAGAGCGTTAAAGGCTCCGATGGAAAGCATATGGACCTCGTCAATGATATAGACCCTGTACCGTCCCTCTGTGGGAGGGTACTGCACCTGTTCCCTTATATCACGTATATTCTCCACACCGTTGTTGGATGCGGCGTCAATTTCCACCACATTCATGGAGGAACCCGACTGAATGGACCTGCAGGTGGGGCACTCGTTACAGGGACTCCCATCCACCGGATGTTCGCAGTTCACCGCCCTGGCAAATATCTTGGCTATACTGGTCTTACCCGTTCCCCTGGTGCCGCAGAACAGGTATGCATGGCCGATACGCTCCGACGTTATTTGGTTTTTCAGTGTCTGCACAATCGGGTCCTGGCCTTTTACATCCTCAAAGGAAACAGGACGCCATTTGCGGTATAACGCCGTATATGACATATTAGGCAACTCCTATTGTTCTATCTTGTTCACATAAATTTATGTTCAAATGAATGATCATTTTCATCAACCTGCAGTTATTCATCGCCAAAGCTGATGCCCACCATCTTGGCTTCCTTAATCATGGAACACTCCGGGTCCACGGTCTTGAGCCTTCCCGCAACCTCGGAGAGAGGCACCTGGGTGATATCGTTGTTCTTCACTGCCACCATGTAGCCGTACTGCTCCTCGGCTATCAGCCTGGCCGCAGCAGCGCCCAGCCTGGTTGCCAGCACGCGGTCATAAGCGCATGGCTCGCCGCCGCGCTGCATATGGCCCGGAACCGTAACCCTTATCTCACTGCCGATGACTTCCTGTATCTTGGCCCCGATTTCATAGGCTACGGACGGATATACCACTCCGCTTTTCTTCTTTTCCTTCAGTTCCTTCTTGCTCATCTTGGCATCTTCCTTGGAAATGGCGCCTTCGGCCACTGCCAGGATGGAGAAGCGCTTGCCTGCCTTGGACCGCTTGGTCAGGGCGTCGCACACAATATTGATATCATAGGGTATCTCCGGAAGAAGTATAATATCAGCCCCGCCTGCAAGGCCAGCGTACAGAGTCAGCCAGCCCACCTTATGGCCCATAACCTCCACGATGAACACACGCCCGTGGGACGCGGCCGTGGTATGAATGCAGTCAATGGCATTGGTGGCAACATCCACCGCGCTCTGGAATCCAAACGTCATATCCGTGCCCCACAGGTCATTGTCAATGGTCTTGGGAAGGGATACCACGTTGAGTCCTTCTTCGCTGAGCATGTTGGCTGTTTTCTGGCTGCCGTTCCCGCCCAGCACCACAAGGCAGCTGAGCTTCAGCTTTTTGTAGGTGTGCTTCATGGCCTCCACCTTATCCAGTCCATTCTCATCAGGAGTGCGCATGAGCTTGAAAGGCTGGCGGGAAGTTCCGAGAATGGTGCCGCCCTGGGTGAGAATCCCCGAAAAATCTGACGATTTCATGATTTGATAGTCTGCATACATGAGTCCTTTATATCCGTCTTCAAAGCCAATTATTTCCACGTCGTCAAACATGTTATATAAGGACTTTGCCACACCTCTCATGGTGGCGTTCAGTGCCTGGCAGTCTCCGCCGCTGGTCAGCATTCCAATTCTTCTCATATTGCACTTCCTCCTTATAGAGTTTCTTCGCTTTCTGTTATGTTTCCTGGGAATGGTTCTATTATACCCATTTTATAATTATAACGCAAAGGTGTTATCGGGGCAAGTATAAATTCGGGCAACCGGCCGGCCGCAAAATCCGGCTGAAAAATCCGGATAACCCTCCGGGTCCCCGGGAAGCACGCCATTGGGAAATACAAATGGGACATAAATCCAGTGATACAGTAACGTATCCTCAGATTTATATCCCATTTTTAAATTCCACGCACCTTGCTTTGTGCTGCTGCCACGAACGTTACTCATGCAGTTAACTCAAGCCAGGATGCCTCCCGGCACACGGTAGGT
>JAJQEA010000125.1:22735-37544 GCA_021201905.1 Clostridia bacterium | reverse complement strand
TAACAAGATAGACGGATTTTCCGGGGTATGTTAGAATACGGGTATGGAAAACAGTTTCGGGCCAACTTGGCCCGAAGTGAGGTACGCGCCTTTGGCGGATAAGACGCGGACCGACAAATCAAAATTGATGGAGGAATGGACAATGAACACGTATGAAGAAGGAATGAAATTAATTGAAGAAAGTTGTGGCAACAAGAAAGATAATGCCATTGCACTCTCAACTATTGCTACGGAACCGAGTGCTGATGGTTTTCCTCGTCCCAGTGTCCGTGATGTGAGCGCTTATTATGAAGATGGCGTGTTTTATGTTACAACGTCAGCAAAATCAAATAAAATACAGCAGATAGCTCAAAATAAAGAAGTTGCATTTTCAGTTAATTTTGAGGGGATATACGGACATGGTATTGGAGAAAACCTCGGCTGGGTTTTAGACCCCAAAAACGCTGCGCTAAGAACGAAACTTCGTGAAGTATTTGCAGACTGGTACGACGATGCAAATAATGAACAGGATGAAAACTGCGTTATTTTGGCAATCCATATTACAAGTGCAACGATATTTAGAAACCACGGTGCTGTGCGTTATAATTTGGATTTTGTAAATAAGGTATAGGTTAAATAAGTTTATCAGGAAGATAGCAAAGTCAGCTGAGCCAGTCAACGGTCAAGATGAACGGCGCTTACAGCGCCGCCGTTGACAGCCTCGACAGCCTTTGCTAATAGGTAATCAAGGCAGGAAAACCTCAATATGGCTTTCCTGCCCCATTCCATTTTGAGAAAAAATGGCCGTTTAAAGTAAATAACTGGCGGACAAGCACAGACTGGGATTGTCCGCCTTGTTAACCGTTTTGCAGGACAGACGGGAACGGTCAAGGCCGGATGCAAGCCCGCCCATGTTCCTGCCGCTTCAAGTGTCCTTGCCCTTCACGGCGACAACGACATTCGAAGCGGTAACGCCGACAGAGCGTATAACACACTACACCTTGCAAGCAAGGTCGTGTGCAAAAAGGGGCGTTGCCCCCTTTGACTTCCCCCACAACTAGCGATTAATATATAGTAGTTATCATTGTATTTGGTTTCTCTCCATGATAAAATATTGGTGTATAGTTGAAAAGAAGTCAGAGGATAGTCTGGTGGTTTCCTTCGGAAATAAGCGAAGGAGGAAATGTAATATGGATACACTTGAAGTGTTGACATTGGTGCTGGTGATTTTTGCCGCGCTTGCCTACATAGATAACCATCAGAACAAAAAATAGCTATCCTCTACCGCAAATAGAGGATAGCCCATAAGTGAAAATTGTGAGTTAATCCGAAGCGCAATCATCAGACAAACCCATGTCTTTTGATTACTTCTAAGTAAATTATACACGGGGTACTTGAACTTTTCAAGTACCCTTTTAAATTTTGTCAGCATTTTGTCAGATACCCGTTTCACGGCCTGCATGTAGTTCCTTGTAAACTGACCTAAGTGGATGCGCAGATATCATATCGTATTCCCACCCAAGGTAAGCCATAAAAGAACGGATTACGTGCAAATGCACTAAAGGCGGCGCAGCTTGGCGGCAAGCTCCCCGGGTATCAATCCCTGTCCCCCGGCAGAACTACGCCCCCAAAGCCGCATACAGCAAGGCTTTTTTGAGATAATCAACCTTTTTAATGATAAAGATTTATTATCAGACCATCACAATATATAATTATACTTTATTTTTCAGGGTTGTTATAATAATAACATAAGCCTTTTAATATAGAGTATATATAAGGGATAAAAGAATAAAGGAGGAGGCATTTCATGGGATACAGAATGGATTTGAAGGATGCCGACAGGATGTTTGCAAAGCTTCAGGAAGAGTACGAGATATGGGCGCCAAAACGTTTTGTGGGTAAGGGTAGGTATTCCGACACAGACCTGATTAAGTACGCCAGGGTGGACCGGGCGGAGGAAATCGAGTACAGGGAAAAATCGGATTTTCCGGCCAAGGAGGTATTGAGCCCCATTACACAGTCCCTGTTCTATTTCACGGAAGATGAATTCATTGAAAGCAAGGCTGTTTCCAAGAAGCTGCTTATATTCATGCGGCCCTGCGATATCCATGCCCAGCATCATCAGGAAAAGATTTATCTGACCAACGGCGGTTATGAGGATATATATTATAAGCGCATGAACGAGAAGGTCAAGATAGTGATGATGGAGTGCGGCGAAGGCTGGGATACCTGCTTCTGTGTCAGCATGGGAACCAACAGGACCGATGACTATTCCATGGCAGTCCGTTTCGGGGAAGACGGACTGGAGTTCCAGGTAAAGGACGATGCATTTGCCTCCTATTTCGAGGGCATGGAGGAATGTCCCTTTGAGCCCCGGTTTGTGGAAAAGAATGAGCTGAGCCTCACGGTGCCGGAGATTCCGGATAAGGAGGTTCTGACAAAGCTTAAGGAGCATCCCATGTGGAGGCAGTTTGACGGCCGGTGCATTTCCTGCGGCGCCTGTACCGTGGCGTGCAGCACCTGCACCTGTTTTACCACAACGGATATCATATACAATGAGAACCGCAACGTGGGTGAGCGCAAGAGGACTTCCGCCTCCTGCCAGGTAAAGGATTTCACCGACATGGCCGGCGGCATGAGCTTTAGAAACAGGGCCGGGGACAGGATGCGCTATAAGGTGCTCCACAAATTCCACGACTACAAAGCCAGGTTTAAGGACTACCATATGTGTGTTGGCTGCGGACGGTGTATGGACCGGTGTCCTGAGTACATATCCATCGTGGCTACAGTGAATAAGATGGCAGACGCTGTTGAGGAAATAAAAGCCGGCAGGCAGGCATAGGAGAGGGGACGCAGTCATGAATAATATAGTGAAGCCAGTGGCATGTAAGATACGCGAGGTAAGGCGGGAGAGCCTTCATGAATATACATTCAGAGTGGAGACGGATATCCGTCCGTCCCATGGTCAGTTTCTGCAGCTTTCCATTCCAAAGGTGGGGGAAGCCCCCATATCCGTCAGCTCCTTCGGGGACGGCTGGATGGATTTTACCATCCGTTCCGTGGGAAAGGTGACGGACGAGATATTTGAGAAGCAGCCGGGCGACATCCTTTTCTTAAGGGGAGCCTACGGCAAAGGATGGCCGGTGGAGCAGTTCCAGGGGAAGCATATGGTGGTCATCACCGGCGGCACCGGGCTGGCACCTGTAAAGAGCATGCTGAATATGTTCTGGGAGCAGGAGGATTTTGTAAAGAGCGTGCACCTGATCAGCGGATTTAAGAATGAGGACGGGATTATTTTCAGGAATGACCTGGAGCGCTGGAAGGAGAAGTTTACCACCATCTATACCCTGGATACAGACCACAAGGATGGCTGGAAGACAGGTTTTGTGACGGAGTTTGTGTCAGAATTTCCCTTTAAGGATTTCGGGGAGGATTACAGCGTTGTGGTGGTGGGACCGCCGCCCATGATGAAGTTTACGGGTCTGGAAGTCCTTAAGCAGGGCGTGCCGGAGGAAAAGATATGGATGTCCTTTGAGCGCAAGATGTCATGCGCCGTGGGAAAATGCGGACACTGCCGCATTGATGAGGTGTATGTCTGGCTGGACGGACCTGTGTTTAATTATACCCAGGCCAAGTATCTGGTTGATTAAGAGAGGGGTGGCGAAGGAATGAATCATGATATTGATATAAAAAAGGTAAGAATCAACTGTTTCAGACAGTCCAAGGTGGCAGGGGAGTTCATGCTGCAGATGCGTGTGCCGGGAGCCATGATTGAGGCAAAACACTTAAAGCTGGTGCAGGATCTCTGTGAGCGCTTCGGCAACGGCACCTTTCATCTGGGCACCAGGCAGACCTTTGACATACCCGGTGTAAAGTATGAGAATATAGAGAAAGTAAACAAGTACATCAAGTCATATATCCATGACGTGGACGTGGAGATGTGCGGCATGGACATGGATGTGACGGATTACGGCTACCCCACCATCGGCGCCAGGAATATCATGTCCTGTATCGGAAACGCCCACTGCATCAAGGGCAATGCAAATACATACGAGCTGGCCAGGAAGATTGAACGCCTGGTGTTCCCCTCCCATTACCATATCAAGGTGGCTGTGGCCGGATGTCCCAACGACTGTGTCAAGGCCAACTTCAATGATTTCGGCATCATGGGCATCAACAAGCAGGTATATGACATCGACCGCTGCATTGGCTGCGGTTCCTGCGTGGACGCCTGCAAGCACCATGCAACAGGCGTGCTGAGCCTGAACCAGAACGGCAAGATTGACAAGGACACCTGCTGCTGTGTGGGCTGCGGCGAATGTTCCCTGATTTGTCCCACCGGGGCATGGACCAGGGGCGACAAGAAGCTGTACCGCGTGACCCTGGGAGGCCGTACGGGCAAGCAGAATCCGAGAGCAGGCAAGCTGTTCCTCAACTGGGTTACGGAGGATGTGATCCTGGGCATGTTTGCCAACTGGCAGAAGTTTTCCGCCTGGGCTCTGGATTACAAGCCGGAGTACCTCCATGGCGGCCATCTGATCGACCGTGTGGGCTATAAGGAATTCGTAAAACATATCTTTGAAGGTGTGGAGTTTAATCCCGAGGCAAAGATGGCGGACGATATTTTCTGGGCTGAAAATGAGCAGAGAGGCAACATGCATGTGATGCCGCTGTCTGAGCATAAGCACGCGGGCCCCCAGGAGCCGGCGAAAAAGAAGGCATAGAGAATTTGGGATGGCAGGCAGCAGCAAAAGAATACAAACAGCGGGGGTGTGAATGCATACCCTGCTGTTTTTTCGCGGTTTTTGCGCAAAGTTTGCCGGCCATGTGATATTTTAGGGCCGGACAGGGATACTATATTAGTGTATACTAATTTATACAGTGACATTTTGGGAAAAATGTAGTATACTTCTAAGCGAAATAAATTGACGGATATTTAACACATTATGGACGAAAGGAAGAATGAATATGTACTGTGTAAAGCGCATCAATGATGATTTATTCTGGGTTGGCGGTACAGACCGGAGGCTGGCCTTGTTTGAGAACGCGTATCCTATTCCGCGGGGGGTATCCTACAATGCTTATCTGCTGCTGGATGAGAAGACTGTGCTGTTTGACACGGTGGACCGTGCCATCACGGAGCAGTTTTTTGAGAATATAGACGCACTGTTAAAGGGACGGGCCCTGGATTACGTGGTGGTAAACCACATGGAGCCGGACCACTGCGCCACCCTTGGGGAGATTGTGCTGCGGTATCCGGGGGTACAGGTTGTGTGCAACCCCAAAACCATTCCGATTATCAAACAGTTCTATAATTTTGACATTGATTCCAGGGCCATTGTGGTCAAGGAAAATGATACCCTTTGCACAGGACGGCACACCTTTACCTTCCTCATGGCACCCATGGTACACTGGCCGGAGGTTATGGTGACCTATGATACCACGGACAAGACCCTGTTCTCCGCAGACGCCTTCGGCACCTTCGGGGCCATGAACGGCAACCTGTTTGCGGATGAGGTGAATTTTGAGAGAGACTGGCTGGACGACGCCAGGCGGTATTATACCAATATCGTGGGCAAGTACGGCCCCTCTGTGCAGACCCTGTTAAAGAAGGCGTCAGGCCTGGATATCCATACCCTGTGCCCGCTTCACGGCCCGGTATGGCGCAGGGATATAAGCTGGTATGTGAACAAGTATCTGACCTGGAGCAGCTATGAGCCGGAGGAAAAGGCCGTGATGATTGCCTATGGTTCCATCTACGGCAACACGGAGAACGCGGCCAATATCCTGGCCTGCAAGCTGGCGGAGAGGGGAATCAGGAACATTGCCATGTACGACGCCTCCTCCACCCATCCTTCCACCATTATCTCGGAGGCATTCCGCTGCAGCCATCTGGTGTTTGCGTCAGCCACCTATAATGGAGGCATTTTCAGCAGCATGGAGCATGTGCTCATGGATCTGAAGGCCCATAACCTGCAGAACCGGACCGTGGCCCTGATGGAAAACGGATCCTGGGGCGTGCTGTCAGGCAAGCAGATGAAGGAAATCATCGGAGCCATGAAGAATATGACCATTCTGGAGCAGATGGTGACGGTAAAATCATCCCTCAAGGAATCCCAGATGGAAGAACTGGATGCCATGGCAGATGCCATTGTGGAATCCATGAAATAGAAGGACTGAAACAGCGATAAAATGATTTAAAACGATTTGCCGGATGGCGTGGTTGGGGCTGTCCGGTATTTTATTGTGATTTTTTGTACTTCTTGTGTATTTTTTGTTGTAAACATTGCAATTATTTGTGAAATTTAGTAGTATAGAAGGTGCCGCTCGTTATTTCAGACACTGAAATATGGGAGGCGCAGGAAAATACAAATGATGTGAGAGGATATGATAAGATGGGGATTATGAGACTGATTGAGGGGATAAGGGCGCGGAAAACAGTCAGTGTGTTTTCCTGCAGCGGCGAATATTTATTTACAGCCGGGAAATCCGACCCTGCCTGTCCGGATGGCTTTTGGAAAATCGGCATCCGGCGCAGGCCGGAGGCAGTTCCTGACCGAACTGGGCCGGACAAGGGCCCCTTTTTATTTTTCGACAGCAGGACCAACCGGTTTCTGGACTTTACCGGGGGCCTTCTGGAGACGTTATTTCCCATGTCCTCTGAGCATTTTTACGATATGGCTGTCCTGGAACAGGAAGTGAACCTGAGGGTGAACCGGTATATTGCCCACAATCTGATATATAAGATACAGGAGGGCGCGGCAAAATACGGGTGGGAGGAATTTGATGAAGGAGAGATACGGGAGCAGGCGTATGTATGCTACATGACAGGGGCCTGCGGACACCTTCGTGTGCCGGCCCAGGCTTTTGACATGGGACAGTTCTGCCGCATGGACAGGAGGCAGGACAGAGCGGGAGAAGGACCGTTTGTGGAGGACTACGCCCGTCTCATGATGCTTCATTTAAGTGAGCAGTTTCCATCGGGCGAAGTGGCCGGAAGCTTTCTGGAGGACAGATGCAGAAAGGGCACGGAATGCCAGCGCAATTATGATGTCATCTGCCGGGAATACGCGAAGAACTGTTTTGTGGAACAGGAGCTGGAGTATCTGATGAAGGAGGCAACCGACAGTATGAAGCGGGCCAAGAGCCTGTGCCAGCTCTTAAAGGCAAAGGGCAGCGTGAAGCCCCAGGTGGAGGTGGAGCCGGATATGCTGATCGTCTCCCTGGCCTCAGACTGTGCCGGCCCTGTTATAGGAAGAAAGCGCGATGTGTATTACTCATGACGGTATCTGTAAAGCATGTTGGCCAGGCAGTGTAAAATGTATCTTTAAAGGGCGGTTCCGGCCGTTGACGGGCCAGGGACAGGATGGTACAATGATGAATAGCCATATGGAACGACAGGAGGACAGGAATCATGATTCGAAGAAAAGACGAGATGGAGGCCGCTGCCAAGCGCCAGGTGCAGAACGGGATGGGAGATGTGACCTTCCACACCTTCATGACAAAGGAGGAGGCGTACGGTTCGGGCAGGACCTTTGCCAGGGTCGTGTTTGAGCCGGGCACCTCCATCGGGATCCATGAGCACCATGGAGAGTTTGAGGGGTATTATGTGCTGAAGGGACAGGCCCTGGTAACGGATAACGGCGTGGAGTCCGTGCTGAATCCCGGTGATTACCACATGTGCAAGGACGGGGACAGCCACGGCATTGCCTGTTACGGGGAGGAAACCATGGAAATCATCGCCCTTATCATCCATGTTCCGGCATAGAGAGGCCGGGAAGGATGGTTTGACCGGGACATTGGACAGGGCTGCCTGTTTGGGAAGGATTGTTTGAATCTGGTTCCTGGCAGGCAGCTCTGTATTTTTGTCTGAAACATGTATTGTAATACGTAAAAAAACTGTAATACAATGAATAATATATTGTGTTTTTAGAATCCCTGTAGTAAAATAATATCGGGTTACAGGGTCTCCGACCCGTGCTTGCGCACCATTTCAGCCAGGCAGCGTATGACGGGAAGAAGCTCCAGGGCTTCCTTTTCGTTCAGACTGTGGAGCTCCCAGAACAGCTGCTGCTTGCTGTCGCCCATGGAGTCGGTTTCAGGGTAAAAGATACGGTCAGCAGGAATTCTCAAAGTGGTTACCAGAGGATAGAGTACCTCAAATTTGGGGTTTCCACGGAAATTTTCTATATTAATAATGGTACGGACATCTATACCCAGCTTCTCTGCCAGGAAAGCCTGGGACATTCCCTGTTCTTCGCGGGCCTTTCGGATGACCGTACCTAAAGTTTTAACGTAGTCATGCATTGCGATTCACCTCAATACTAGTGTACACTACACTTCTTATATTATGAATCACTATGCAATACATATAAATAATGAATTGAAATACACCAAACTCCTGGGTGTAATGCCGGGAGGGGGAAAGGAAGTTTTGCATGGGTGAAGGGACAGAAGACAGAGGGCAGGCTTGCGGGAAACGTGTGGTGCTGGAACCAGCGCTTGAACAGGAATATGCACAGCCGCTTCTGACATTATTTGACGAACTGCTGGCCTGGGACCCGTCATCAGGGGACAGCCGGATTATATTTTACACAGAGGGAAAGGGACGGCTGCGGGAGAACCGCATGGAGCAGGATTTCAGGGCATTTGCCTGGAGCCACGTACATTCCCGGGAGTGCAGGCAGTTCCTGGCGTTTTTCAGCTCCGCTCATATGAATGAGCTCTCTGAGCGCAGATACCCCGATAGGCTGGTGTACCGGCAGAGGACGGTGGAGGGAGATTATGTGTGGGTGGAGGTGGTGGCCATAGCAGCCGGTAAGGGCGGCGCCATCCTGTGCTATGTCCGTGACATGGGAGAGGAAGAACAGAAGCGGTACATGCAGGAACAGATTATCGACCGGTACCTGTACAGAAGCTGCGATTTCTTCCTGTGTCTGGACGGGGACACGGGCCATTATGAAATCCTGCAGAAAAATGACAGCCATATCCAGGGGCAGATGCCCTCTTCGGGGAATTATAACCAGGAGCTGGAGGCCTGCGCCAGGAAGCATGTGGTGCCTGAGGACAGGGATCTGCTTCTGGAGAAAGCATCTATGGGAAATGTTCTGGATGCCTTGGAACGGGAAGGCGAGCTGACGGTATCCTATGGGGAGAAGGGCCCGGACGGCGGGTATGCCCGCAAACTTCTGCGCTATGTATTCGTTGACAGGCAGGAGCGCAGGATTCTCCTTATGCGGCAGGATATCACGGCGGAGTACCTGGAGCAGCGCAGGCAGAAGAAGCGCCTCAGCGACGCGCTCCTTCATGCAAGGATTGATTCCCTTACAGGCCTGTATAACCGCCAGGCAGTCAATGCCAGGATCAATGCAATCCTGGGGGAGGCCGCAGTGATGCCGCCTTCTGTGCTGCTTTTTATTGATTTGGATAATTTTAAGACGGTGAACGATACCCTTGGCCACCGGTACGGGGATAAGGTGCTGTGCTCTGTGGCAGAGTGCTTCCACCAGGTCCTCCGGACTTCCGACATAATCGGAAGGGTGGGAGGTGACGAGTTCGTGGCCTTTTTATCAGGAGTCACGTCCGTGGATGAGGCGGGCGAATGCGCCGGACGCCTGTGCCAGGCAGTGAGCCGCATACCGGATTTAGACCTGAAGGGCTGCGGGCTCTCCTGCAGCATCGGAGGGGCTGTGTGCCCGAGGGACGGAAGGGATTACGATTCCCTTCTCATGAAGGCGGATATAGCTGTCTATGAAGCCAAGCGCCGGGGTAAGAATCAGTTCGCGTTTTACGAGCCCGGTATGAAGCCTCATTCCGAGCCCTGACAGGGCGGGGATGGAAACTAGCCCACCACCTCAATGCCATAGGTTTTCAGCCAGAAGTTGACCTGGAGGATATAGGCCAGCATCTGGGGACCGGCCATGAGCTGGCCGTACCAGGGCTTTCCGTAATCAGAGGGGCTGGTGAGGAAGCGGACCAGTTTTTTCCGGTCCAGGAAATCCATGACAGGGGAATGGCTGTCGTCCATCATTTCCCTTACACGGTCCGCAAGCAGTTTTTCATAGGCGGTATCATAGGTTTTAGGATAGGGGGACTTTTTCCGGAACAGTATTTCATCCGGGAGAAGTCCTTTTCCCGACTGGCGGAGCAGGTTCTTTACCAGACCGTCCCTTGTTTTCATGTCCCAGGGCACGTTCCAGACGTATTCAATGATTCGGTGGTCCGCAAAGGGAACCCTGGCCTCCAGGCCGGAGTACATGCTGGTGCGGTCCATGCGGTTGAGTAGGGTCTGCATGAACCATCGCAGGTTCAGCCAGGCGATCTCCCGGCGTCTGGCTTCCTCCGGGGAATCCTCAGCCAGCACAGGGGTCTCCGCCACAGAGCGCTCATAGGTATCCAGCACATACCGGTCCATGTCCAGATACTCTAAGAAGCTGTCATCCAGCAGGGACTTTCTGGGGGCCAGGTCCATGGTCCACGGGAACGTGCGGGCCTCAAAGCATTCCTTTTTATGGAACCAGGGGTAGCCGCCGAATATTTCGTCGGCACACTCGCCGGTCAGAGCCACCTTGTTGTGCTCCTTGACCATGGAACAGAACTGGAGCATGGAGGAATCAATGTCCCCCATGGCCGGCAGATCGTGGGCCAGGACGGAATCAAAGAGACGGTCGGCCTGGGTCAGGCTGCCGCATTCCAGGTAATGATGGTCGGAATCCAGGAATTGTACCATCTGGTCCACATAGGGGCGGTCCCGGGAGGGCTGGAAGGAATTGGCCCGGAAGAATTTATCGTTGTCCACAAAGTCAAAGGAAAAGGTGGTCAGGCGCTTTCCCTGTTTTTTCAGTTCTTTTGCGCAGATGGCAGACACCAGGCTGGAGTCCACGCCGCCTGAGAGGAAGGTGCAGATGGGCACATCTGAAACCATCTGCCTGCGCACGGAATCCTCCACCAGAAACGACGTTTTCTCAATGGTTCTTTCATAGCTGTCCTCATGGGGGCGGCTCACCAGCTTCCAATAACTCTGCTGGCGGATTCCGTCCGGGCTGCATATGAGGTAATGCCCCGGCAGCAGCTCCTCCATGTCCTTAAGGACGCCGCAGCCATAGGTCCTGGCAGGCCCGATGGAGAACACTTCATTCAGTCCCCTGCGGTCCAGCCGGGCTTTGACGCCCGGATAGGCCAGGATTCCTTTGAGCTCGGAAGAAAATATGAGTTCCTCTCCCTTTACCGTATAGAACAGCGGTTTTACCCCGACCCGGTCCCGGAACAGGCACAGACGGTTATGGGCCGTGTCCATGATGGCAAAGGCAAAGATACCGTTCAGGCGCTTTACAAAGTCATGGCCGTATTCCATGTAGCCTGCCAGTATGACCTCCGTGTCGCTGGAGGTCTGGAAGGAGCAGCCCGCGGCCATGAGTTCCTGGCGCAGTTCATCGGTATTGTACAGTTCCCCGTTGTAGACAATGGCAAAGGTCTGTCCGGAGCCTGACTTCACCATGGGCTGGCGGCCTCCGGCCAGGTCAATGATGGAAAGGCGGGCATGGGACAGGCCACCGTGTTCCCAAAGCCATTGACCGGCGTCGTCGGGGCCACGGTGCCGCAAGCGTTCTGCCATGGAGCCCAGGACAGATTCATAGTGTTCTTTTTCTTTCAGGTAATGGTCATGAGGGTTATAAAAACCGGCAATTCCGCACATAATTCATTCCTCCTGTCATGATGTGGAAAGGTGTTTGAGCAATCCGGCGGTCAGAGCATGAAGCATGCCAGGGCAAAGGTACAGGCAAAGCCGATGCAGACCGGTATCAGGTTCTTCCTGGCCAGCTCCAGCGGGCTTACATTGCAGATGGCGGCAACCGGGATGAGACCCCATGGCACAATGGTGCCCCCTCCCACGAAGATAGCCGTAATCTGGCCCAGGGCCGCCATAACCGGCACAGACGATCCAGTGGCGGTTCCAAAGGTCCTGGCCAGGGCTCCGGTAAGGGGAAGGCCGGAAAAGCCGGAGCCGTCCAGGCCCGTCAGTCCGCCCACCACCATCTGTATAAAGGCCGCCATATATTGATTGAGGGGAGCGTTCTGCGCCAGCCACAATGCCCAATCATTCATGATGCCGCGGGTGAAGCTCTCCCCCATGATGGAGGTGATTCCCTCCCCGCCTAAAAAGAAAAAGGCGCCGATTATAATAACCGGAGCAAAAATGCGGATGGCAAAGAGAAATCCTTCGGTGACATAGCCGGTGACCTTCTCCAGGGACTGTTTCCCAAAGCCCAGCAGGGCGCCCAGGCAGGTGAGAAGGAGAGCGGTGCCGGAGACCATGCTGGTGGCATCCCCGCCCTTCAGGCCGCACAAAAGCATAAGGATAATATCCCTGGCAAAGGCTAGGGGAGTAAAGACAGCCAGGAACAGGGCTGCCTTTTTGCGGCCCTGTGGCCTGGAGGGTTCGGCCTGTATGGAGAGTCTGGGGCCCCTGGCATCCAGCTGGCCTCTGTTTAACACATATGCGCTGAGGACAGTGACAATACCCATCACCCAGAATAAAGGCCATGCCTGCCGGAGGATGGAGGAGGTGTCAAGGCCGGCCGCGCCGGCAGAGATGGCGGGGGCGCCCTGTATCACCACATCATAGCTTAAGGCAAAGCCGTGGCCGAACAGGTTCATGGCCATGGCCGCTGCTAATGGGTTCAGACCCGCTTTCACCGCAAAGGGAAGCATGATAGCCCCCACCAGCGCCACCGAGGGGCTGGGCCACAGGAACAGGGAAAACAGAAACATGGTGAGTCCCAGAATCCACCAGGTCAGGGAAGGGGTTTTCATAATGCCGGCCATGGGAACCATCATCAGATAGTCGCTTCCCAGGTCCTTCAGGCATTTGGACAGGGAGGTGACCAGGGCAATGGTGGCCAGCACCTCCATGAATTCCCTGCCAGCGTAGAGAACAGCGGAAAACACGGTTATGATGCCGCCGGTGACGGATTTAAGGCCGATGAGGCCCAGGATGAACAGGAAGGCGATGCAGACGGCAGGCGTATCCTTTTTGAGGACCATCACTGCCAGGATAACGATGACGCCTATGAGATAAGCGTAGTGGAGCGGAGTCAGCACTACTGCGGATTCTATCATAATAAGTCACTCCTGTATTTATGGAATATAATCTATGATATGGGGAAATGCTTTCCCGCGTGAAAAGGAAATCAGGAAATTGGGGGTTGATTTTATGGCCGGGTGCTGGTATGCTAAATAAGGATTAAATTTTAAAATGAAAGGAAGTGAACCGGAGTGGAAGGTCGAAGTCATAAGTTGGAAGCAGACAATTATCATAAGCGTATGGTAGTGGGAGCTGTTCCGGCGGCTTTGATCCCGCTTTGCTTTCACTGCCGTTAATTATAGGATTCATATACGTTTATGATGATAGCCATGTATTACAGGAGGAGTCTGTAATTATGGCTGTTTTGCTGTTGTGGTCCGGCCATCCAGGGCAGGACTGCGGCATTTTGTGTGCTACTTTCATGATGTCACCATTCATGGAAGGAATAAGATGCAGGAGAATTTTGATTTAAAAGAGCTGATGGAGCTGTTAGATACAATGCAGCTCAGGTTATTGAAGGAAAAGCTGATTGAGATGAACGAGGTGGATATTGCCGCGTTCATCGAGGAGCTGGATTCCGAGAAGACCGTAGTGGTCTACCGTATGCTTCCCAAGGAGCTGGCAAGCGATGTGTTTGCGTGCCTGCCTGTGGAGAAGCAGGAGCATATTATCAACAGCATCACAGATTATGAGCTCAGCGCCATTGTCAACGACCTGTTTGTGGACGATGCAGTGGATATGCTGGAGGAGCTGCCGGCCAATGTGGTCAAGCGTGTGCTCAAGAACTCCATGCCGGACACCAGAAAGCTGATTAACCAGTTTTTAAAGTACCCGGAGGGCAGCGCCGGAAGCATTATGACGGCGGAGTATGTGGGCCTTAAGAAGCGCATGACCGTGGAGGAGGCATTTGCCTACATCCGAAGGCACGGCGTGGATAAGGAGACGATTTACACCTGTTACGTCATGGACGCAAAGAGGGCCCTGGAGGGTGTGGTGACGGTCAAGGATCTGCTGATGCACCCCTATGAGGAGGTCATCGGCAACATCATGGATACCCATGTGATCAAGGCCGTGACCACAGACGACCAGGAGGAGGTGGCGGAGAGCTTCCGCAAGTACGACCTCCTGAGCCTTCCTGTGGTGGACCATGAGAACCGTCTGGTGGGCATTGTCACCGTGGACGATGTGGTGGATGTTATGGAGCAGGAGGCCACAGAGGACTTTGAAAAGATGGCAGCCATGCTTCCCAGCGAGAAGCCTTATCTTAAGACAGGCGTGTTTGCCCTGGCAAAGAACCGACTGGCCTGGCTTCTGATTCTCATGGTCAGCAGCATGATTACAGGCAGCATCCTGGCAAAGTATGAGGCGGCCTTTGCGGTGATACCGCTGCTGGTGACCTTCATTCCCATGCTGACCGACACCGGCGGTAACGCGGGCAGCCAGAGCAGTACCATGATTATCCGAGGCATGGCGGTGGGAGAGATTGAAGCCGGGGATATCCTGCGGGTTCTCTGGAAGGAGCTGCGGGTGGGCGTCATTGTGGGCGTCCTGCTGGGACTGGTCAATTATATACAGCTGGTTATCCATTTTCCGGGACAGGAAATGCTCTGCCTCACAGTGGTGCTGAGCCTTCTGGCCACCGTCATGCTGGCCAAGACCATTGGCTGCGTCCTGCCCATTGTGGCCCAGGTCCTCCATCTGGACCCTGCCATCATGGCCGCGCCCCTTATCACCACCATCGTGGAT
>JAJQEA010000125.1:0-22725 GCA_021201905.1 Clostridia bacterium | reverse complement strand
TGGATGCGGTGAGCCTGATTATTTATTTTCAGCTGGCCTGCAGCCTGCTTAAAATTTAGGGAATGTCCGGGACCGGAATCTTGCTTATATACAGGATTCCGGTCCTTTTTTTGTTGATTGCGGCCCTCTGATTCCCGCTGGTTTTAGCCCCACAATTTGTAAATCCCCGGAACCCTCTATTGACAATGGGGAACAGATTTTACTATAATAGAAGTAAGTTTAAAAACATGTTTCAAGTCTTTAGTATCTTGTCCCCGCGTCCGGTTTCAGAAGAACTTATAGTATGGAGGCATCCTGTTTCCTTTCGATGCTTCCGGTCTTTACCATATATTCCATCAAGAAAGAGAGGTAGTTATATGAACCAGGAACAGCTAAAAATCATGAGCGGGAAAAAAGGGTTTATCGCGGCGTTAGACCAGAGCGGCGGCAGCACGCCAAAGGCGCTCAAGAATTACGGAATCGGAGAGGACCAGTACAGCAATGACGAGGAGATGTTTAATCTGGTCCATGAGATGCGCACCAGGATTATAACCAGTCCCTCCTTTACCTCAGACCATATCCTGGCAGCCATCCTTTTTGAGAATACCATGGAGCGGAAGATAGGGGATAAGCTGACCGCGGATTACCTGTGGGAGGAAAAGGGAATCATCCCCATCCTGAAGGTGGATAAGGGTCTGGCGGAGGAGACGGACGGAGTCAGGCTGATGAAGCCCATTCCGGGACTGGATGAACTTCTTGGGCGTGCGGTGGAGCGCCATATTTTCGGCACCAAGATGCGTTCCGTGATTAAGCAGGCCAATCCTGCGGGAATCAAAAAGATTGTGGACCAGCAGTTTGAAATCGGGCTTTCCATTGCCGCCTCGGGACTGGTTCCCATACTGGAGCCGGAGATTGATATTTACAGCCCGGATAAGGCTGAGTCTGAGCAAATCATGAAGGATGAAATAAAGAAACATCTGGCGGAGCTTCCCGAGGATACCAGGCTGATGTTTAAACTGTCCATTCCGGATAAGCATGGATTCTACAGCGACCTCATGGAAGATCCCCATGTGGTGCGGGTGGTGGCGCTGTCCGGCGGATATTCCCGCCAGGAGGCCAATGAGCGCTTAAGCCGCAGCCCGGGACTGATTGCCAGCTTTTCCAGGGCATTGTCCGAAGGCCTTAACGCAAATCAGACACAGGGTGAGTTTGACCGTATGCTGGCCCGGTCCATTAAAGAGATTTACGAGGCATCCATAACCTGAGAAATTTTCGTTTGATTACAGTTTGAGGCTCCGCTTTTACTGCGGAGCCGTTTTTTTGGGCTGGAGACAGACGGCAGGGCGTTGGACTTGGTTGGGAACTTAGTTGGCGGCCGGGCTCCTGTTTACAAGGACTGCCATAAATGATATTATGTAAAAAGATGTGATGAAAACGGATACTGGCAACAGGATGCCAGGGCAGGGAAGATGGCGGACATTGCACGGCAGAGAGGCAGGGAGCAGGACGTGAGACACAGATGGGGAAGTGTGATTTTGTCAGGAGGACAGGGACGCCGCATGGGCGGTATTGACAAAGGAGGACTGGACTTTAAGGGAGAGTCTTTCCGCGGACATATCCAGAAGCAGCTTCAGGCCCTGGACATCCCATGTTACCTGTCGCGGGCCTGCTATGGGGGCAGCGGGGACAGGGAAGGCGGACTGGAAGTGATTGAGGATGCCGTAAAGGGAGCGGATGGACAGTGGATAGGTCCCATGGGCGGTATATGGTCCTGCTTTCAGAGCACAGGACTAGAGGGGCTGTTCTTTGTCTCCTGTGATATGCCTTTATTCAGGAAAGAGATGGCGCTGATTCTCATGGAGCGGTGGGAACCGGGGGTGGACGCGGTGCTGTGGAGGACCAGGGACGGACGTATACAGCCCATGTGCGGTTTTTACGCGGCCACCTGTCTGGGGGCTCTGGGGGACACGATCCGCCAGGGCAATTACCGGTTAATGAGATTCCTGGACGCTGTCCGCTGTATGGTGGTGGATACGTCAGAGGCACACATACCGGATATCTGGTTTGCCAATGTGAATTCTCCCTTCGGGTACAGGAGCCTGGGAGCGCTTCGCACGCCTGTGATGGCTGTAAGCGGCAGAAAGGATACCGGCAAGACAACCCTTTTGGAGATGCTGGTGGGGGAGCTGGCCAGGGTGGGTATCCGGTCCGCGGTGATCAAACATGACGGCCATGAGTTTGAGGCGGATGTTCCGGGAACCGACAGCCGGAGGCTCAAGGATGCGGGGGCCTACGGCACGGTGGTGTACTCCGCCACCAAATTTTCCATGACAAAGGAACAGCCCTCCATGGAGGCGGAGGATTTCTTCAGTTTCTTCCCGGAGGCAGACATTATTTTTCTGGAAGGACAGAAATACTCGGATGTTCCAAAGCTGGAGGTGCTGAGAAGGGAAGTCTCCAATGTGCCGGTTTGCAGGCCGGAAACCGTGCTGGCTTATATATGGAGCGGGGAGAACGGCTGGGGCGGGAAAGATTGTCCAGAAGGGGAAGCCTGTCCGGGCGCAGAAAATCATCGGAATGGGAAATGTCCCGTACTCACAGCCCAACAGACGGACTCCATCCTGGAGCTTGTGATTGAGTACATGGACAGGTACAGCCGGGGAGACGGAGGGGATGAGCTATGACAGTGAAGGAAGCCTTGGAGAAGGCAGACTTTTTCAGAGCGGCCAGTGCGGGCAGCCGGGATGAAATCGCGGGTTTTGCCTATATACGCAGGTATGGCAAGGGTGCGCACGTGTTTTATGACAGGGAGGAGAGCACATGCCTGTATTTTCTGGTAGAGGGCGTGGCGTCCCTGTATAAGATCAATTCCCTGGGAGAGAAAAAGGTGATATTTGTCTATGGGCCGGGGAATCTGCTCAACGAAGAAAGCCTTCAGAGAATGACCTCAGCGGTGAACTGCGAGGTGCGGGAGGATTCCCTGGTAATGGTGCTGCCCGCAGACCGGTTCATCCAGGTCATGGATAAGGACGGCAGGCTGGCCAGGGAAGTCATGGGAGCCATGGCCCTCAAAATCCGCCGGCTGTACCGCCAGCTAAAGAATACCACCAATGCCCTCAGCGGTGAGAAGCGCCTGGCGGCAAAGCTTTTTAAGCTGGGAAAGGATTACGGGGTAAGTTCAGGGGACGGAACCCTCATTGATATGAACTTAAGCATTACTTATCTGGCGGATATGCTGGGGTCAAAACGCGAGACGGTTTCCAGGCAGGCCAAGAGGCTGACGGAGCTGGGGCTCATTCATATGGAAAAAAATCGGATTATCATTCCGGATATGAAAAAAAATAAGTGAATATTTCAAACAGCCGTGATGTACGTCACGGCATTTTTTGTGCAATTCTGCTATACTCTTCTTGATAGTTAAATTATTAACATAAGGAGAGCGCCTACATGGGATTTCAATTGAAACAAGGAGACATGGAACAGGTATTTGACCGTTTAACCGGCGGATATGACATATATGGTCCTGTCCGCATGACAGGTGAGGGAATGTATTCAGATACGGATGTGGTGCGTTATGGGCAGGTCCATACCCCCCGGGGAGCTGGAATGGGAGGTGAAGTCCCACTATTCCTTTAAGGAAACCATTCTTCCCATTACCCAGACGCTTTTTTACTTTACGGAACATGAGATGAAGGAGGCGGAGCCTGAGAGAAAAAAGCCGGCTATCCTCTTTCTGCGCAGCTGCGACATTCATGCCATGAAGCGTCTGGACCAGGTATACTTAAATCATGGGGCGGAGGATTACTATTACAGGCGTCTGCGGGACCGGGTGAAGCTTGTGCTGATGGGATGCGCCCAAACCTGTGAAAACGGATTCTGCGTATCCATGGGAACAAACAGGACCAGGGATTACGACGGAGCCGTCCAACTGGTTGAAGCCGTGGATGTACATGAGGAGGGCATGAGCTGGAAGCTGGACAGCCGGTGGCAGGAGCTTACAGACATCCTGGAATCCATGGAGCTTCCCGAAGAGGAGGCAGAGCCCGCCTATGTGACGGAGAACCAGGTTAAGGTCCGGCTGCCGGAGCACTGCGGACCGGAGCTCATAAACCATCCTGTGTGGAGGGAATACGACAGCCGCTGCATAGCCTGCGGGCGCTGTAATTTTGTCTGTCCCACCTGCACCTGCTTTACCATGCAGGATATCTTTTACCAGGACAATGAAAACGCGGGGGAACGCCGCAGGGTCCATGGATCCTGTATGGTGGACGGCTATACGGATGTGGCGGGAGGCGGTTCCTGCCGGAAGGATAACGGGGATCGGATGCGCTTTAAGGTGCTCCACAAGATATCAGACTTCAAGAAGAAATTCGGCTATCAGATGTGCGTGGGCTGCGGACGCTGCGACGACGTCTGTCCGGAATATATATCATTTTCAGCCTGCGTGAACAAGCTGGCAGATATGGAAAAGGAGGGACGTTAGGATGCAGGCACAGGAATACACTCCGTTTTCATCACGGATTATAAACGTGAAAAAGCATACGGATATTGAGTATACATTTACCATGTCCTATGAGGGCCGGGTAAGGCCGGGCCAGTTTTTTGAGGTCTCCATCCCCAGATATGGGGAAGCGCCCATTTCGGTCAGCGGTATACGGGAAGGCCAGGTGGACCTGACCATCCGCCGTGTGGGAAAGGTGACCGATGAAGTGTTTGAGCGTTACCAGGGCGGACAGCTGTTTATGCGGGGTCCCTACGGCAACGGATTCGATGTGGAGGACTATAAGGGCAGTGAACTTGTAATCATTGCAGGGGGAACCGGTGTTTCTCCGGTGAGGGGAGTGGTAGACTATTTCGCAGCCCACGGGGATGAGCGCAGGTCCATGTGCCTGGTGGCCGGATTTAAGAGTCCGGAGGACATCCTGTTCAGGGATGACTTCAAGCGGTGGAGGGATACCATGAACCTGATTCTCACAGTGGACGGGGCAGACGAGGCGTATGACGGTCCGGTGGGTCTTGTGACCAAGTATATACCCGGCCTGGAGCTGGCGGATCCCTCCCTTGCAAAGGCCATCGTGGTGGGACCGCCGGCCATGATGCGTTTTTCCGTGAAGGCGCTTTTGGAGCGGGGACTTAAGGAGGAGCACATCTGGGTATCCTATGAGCGGAAGATGTGCTGCGGCATCGGAAAATGCGGCCATTGCCGTATCGGTGACAAATACGTCTGTGTGGACGGCCCGGTATTCCTCTATACCGAGGCAAAGAACCTGATGGATTAGGAGGCGGCAAGGATGGATGTGAATACAAAAAAGTTAAAGAAAAATGCGTTCCGCGTCACAAAGGAACGGGGGCTTACAGCCTCCAGGGTGAGGGTGCCGGGAGGCCATCTGGAGGCCAGGTACCTGTCCATGATACAGGACATAGCCCAGCGGTACGGAAATGGTTCCGTACATATAACGGTGCGCCAGGGATTTGAGATTCCCGGCATCCGCTATGAGGATATGGACAAGGTAAATAAGCTGCTGCAGCCCATCATCGAGGGTATAGGAATCAACCAGCCGGAGAGGGGAAATGGGTATTCCGCCTCCGGCACCAGAAATATTTCAGCCTGTGTGGGCAATCAGGTTTGTCCCTACGCCTGCTATGACACAAGCGGGCTTGCGTTTAAGATAGAAAAAGCCGTGTTTCCGGACGACCTTCATGTGAAGGTGGCGCTGACGGGATGTCCCAATGACTGTGCCAAGGTAAGGATGCATGATTTCAGAATCATGGGCATGACGCGGCCTGAGTACAGAAGGGAGCGGTGCGTCAGCTGCGGCGCCTGTGTGAAGGCATGTAAGAAGAAATCCGTGGGCGCCCTGTCAACGGTAAACTACAAAGTGCAGAGGAACCATGAGGCATGCATTGGCTGCGGCGAGTGCGTCATCCAGTGTCCCACCAGGGCATGGGTGCGCAGTGAGAAGAAATACTACAGACTGACTCTTTTAGGCCGCAGCGGCAAGAAGAATCCCCGTCTGGGGGAGGATTTTATCAAATGGGCGGACGAGGAGAGCCTGTTAAAAATCATCGCCAATACCTATGACTATGTGAGGGAATACATAGATAAGGAAGCGCCCGGGGGCAAGGAACATATCGGCTATATCGTGGACAGGACCGGATTTGAGGAGTTCAAAAGATGGGCCTTAAAGGATGTAAAGCTGCCTGATATAGCAGAGGTAACGGAACGCATTTACTGGGGCGGCGTGAAGTATTGATGAGAAGGACTGGAGGGATGAACGGGATGAAGAAAATACAATCCACCTGTAACTACTGCGCCATTGACTGCAACATGGATTTCTATGTGGAGGATGGGAAGATCGTGAAGGTACTGCCCACCAAGGGCTACCCGGTGAACGACGGATTCTGCTGTATCAAGGGGCTGTCCCTGGATAAGCAGCAGACCGTGGTAAAGACTTCCCCCCTGCCAAGAATACGGCAGGCGGACGGCACCATGAAGGAGGTGTCCTGGGAAGAAGGCTTCTCCCATGTGGCGGATAAGCTGAAGGAGCTGCAGGCCAAATACGGGGAAGAGAGCGTGGCGGGAATCAGCACGGGACAGCTGACCATGGAGGAATTTGCCATCTTTGGCCATGTCATGAGGAATTACCTGAAAACCAATGTGGACGGCAATACCAGACTGTGCATGGCCACTGCTGTGGTGGCCCACAAGCAGAGCTTTGGCTTTGACGCTCCTGGCTATACGTTAAAGGATCTGGAGCTGTCCGACACCATTATTTTCGTGGGGGCAAACCCGGTGGTGGCGCACCCTGTCTTGTGGAGAAGGGTCCGCATGAATAAGGATCCCAATAAAAAGATTATCGTCATCGATCCAAGGCGTTCAGAGACTGCCGCGAATGGGGACTACTGGTATCCCGTAAGATGCAAAGGCGACCTGTACCTGTTCTATACCCTGGCTAAGGTACTCCTGGACAAAGGCTATGCGGACATGGAATACATCCGGGCTCACACCGAAGGATTTGAGGCGTTCCAGGAATTTGTCAGGGATTTCACCCTGGAACAGGCGGAGGAACGCTGCGGCCTTAAGCCGGAACAGATTGAGGAGCTGGCGGAGCTGATTCACAGCGGCAAGCGGGTGTCTTTCTGGTGGACCATGGGCGTAAACCAGGGGTATGAAGCCGTGCGCACCGCCCAGTCCATCATCAACATCGCCCTCATGACCGGCAACATAGGCAGGCCGGGAACCGGGGCCAATTCCATCACAGGCCAGTGCAATGCCATGGGCTCCAGGGCCTACAGCAATACGGCCGTGTTTTTTGGGGGAGGCGATTTCACCAATCCGGCCAGAAGGGCCAGGATATCCCAGGTGCTGGGGGTGGATGAAAGTATGCTGGCATCCAAGCCCACAGCCACCTACAATCAAATCATAGAGGGAATTAACGAGGGCAGAATCAAGGGACTGTGGATTCTCTGCACCAATCCGCGCCACAGCTGGACCAACAATGAGACCTTTGCCAGCGCGGTGAAAAAGCTGGAGCTTTTCGTGGTCCAGGATATCTATGACAGCATCGAGAGCGCGGAGGAATGCACGGTGTTCTTCCCAGTGGTGCCGGGTATCAAGAAGGAGGGAACCTATATCAATCTGGAACGCCGCCTCTCCGCTATGCGTCCCTGTCTGCCCAGAGGGGAACATGAGATATCAGATTACGAGGCCATACTGGGAGTGGGACGCGCCCTGGGAATGGGAGACATGCTGAAAGGCTGGGAGACGCCAAGGGATTGCTTTGAGCTTATGAAGGAATGCTCCAGGGGAATGCCCTGCGACATCACCGGCGTTACATGGGAAGGCCTGGAACATTCCCACGGCGTCCAGTGGCCATTCAGGGAGGGAGAGACACTGAGGGAGGATGAGCGCCGTTTATATGAGGACGGAAAATTCTATACCCCAGGCGGGAAAGCCCAGTTCAAGTTTGAGCCGCCTGCCAAGAATCCCCTTCCCGTCTCAGAGGAATTCCCCTATGTGCTTAATACGGGCAGGGGCAGCGTGGGACAGTGGCACACCCAGTCCAGGACAAAGGAGGTCCAGTTCGTGGAGGATGTATCCGCCAAAGAGGCATATCTGTTTATGAATCCCCACACGGCAGAGCCGCATCAAATACAGGAAAATGACTGGATACGCGTGTATTCATCCAACGGGCAGGATGCCTTATTCAGGACCAGGATATCGGACCAGGTGCGGGAGCAGGAGCTGTACGCCCCCATCCACTACATTGAATGCAACAAGCTGACGCCGTCCGTCTATGACCCGTATTCCAAGGAGCCTTCCTACAAGGCCACGCCGGTCCGGTTTGAGAAAATGGAAAAGGAGGCCAGGGTATGTATCGAATCAAAATAGACAGGGACCGCTGTATCGGCTGTCTGACCTGTGTGACAGCCTGCGTGGTAAGCCATGAGAGCAGCGACGCCAGGAACAGGGTGGTCATTGACAGCCAGTCCAAATGCGCGCCCATATTCTGCCGCAACTGCGACAGGCCGGAATGTGTCTACACATGCATGACAGGGGCCATGCACAAGAACCCTGATACAGGCTTTGTGGAATATGACAAGAAAAAATGCGCCAGCTGCTATATGTGCGTGATGGCCTGTCCCTACGGCGTTTTAAAGAGCGACCGTGTGGAACACAGGGAAATCATGAAATGCAACATGTGCGTACACCGCACCCAGGACGGAACCCCCAGGCCCATGTGCGTGGAGCTCTGTCCCATGGAAGCCATAACCCTAGAGGAGGTGAAGGTATGAGATATGTAGTGTTGGGCGCTTCCACGGCCGGAATGAACGGAGTGCGGGAACTGAGGCGCCATGATCCGCAGTCAGAGATCATACTGGTATCCAAGGACAGGGAGATCTATTCCAGGTGTATCCTGCACCACTACCTGGGCGGAATCAGGGACAAGGAAGGAATCTGCTTTGCAGAGCCAGATTTTGAGGCAAAGTACAGGGTAAAATGGTATAAAGGGATGAGCTGTACCGGACTGGATGCAGAGGCGCGGGAGGTTATTATCTCCGGCAGTATCCGTATTCCCTATGACAGGCTGCTCATTGCCACCGGTTCCCGTTCCAGCCTTCCGCCGGTGGAAGGACTGGGGGAAGCGGGAGGTGTATACGGCTTCCACAACCTGGATGAGGTGGAGCAGATTAAGGCCAGGGCCTTGGCCCAGGAACACATTGTGGTCATGGGCGGCGGGCTTACAGGCGTGGACGCGGCCATGGGATTCCTTCACATGGGAAAAAAGGTGGAGCTGGTGGAAGTGGCGGAGCGTCTCCTGGTAAAGCAGCTTGACAAGAGAAGCGCATCCACCTATGAAAAGGCGCTGGAGGACCAGGGCATCCGGCTCCACTTGGGTACCGGGTCCAGGGTGTGCTGCGGAGCGGACGGAAATGTGGCTTCCATACAGCTTTCAGACGGACAGGAGCTTCCCTGCACCATGCTGGTAGTGACGGCGGGAGTGCGTCCAAATGTGGACTTCCTGGAGGGAACCGGCGTGGAGCTGGACCGCTTCGGACTGGTTATAGACAGCTGCGGGCGCACAAATATACCGGAAATCTTCGGCGCGGGCGACGTGACGGGCCGTTCCCCCATATGGCCGGCCGCCGTGAAGCAGGCAGTGGCTGCGGCAGCCAACATGACAGGCCATTCCATGGCCATGGACGACTTCTTTGCCAGCAAATCCACCATGAATTTCCTGGGAATCCCCACCATGTCCCTGGGAATTCCTGTGAGGCCGGACGACACCTACTGCGAGACAGTGGAGGATACAGGGGAACAGTACCGCAAGATTATCCACAAGGAGGGACGCATATACGGCGCCATTCTTCAGGGAGATTTGTCCTACGGCGGCGTGCTGACCCAGCTCATAGCAAGGCGGATTGATGTGTCCAGGGTAAGGAAACCCCTGTTCAGGATTGATTATTCCGATTTCTTCCATGAGAAGGATAACTTTGAATTCTATTACGATGAGGTGACAAGATGAGAGAGAGACTAAAAAACATGCCCATTCCCGTGGTTGCCACCATGCTGGGCGCAGCGACCCTGAGCAATGTGTACCAGTCCCTGGGATTTGACTGGGTGAGGCACCTGTCCATGTGGGCCTCCACCCTGGTACTTCTGTTTTACATAGCAAAAATAATCATCCATCCATCAACGGTGAAGGGCGAGTATTCCAATACGGTTCCCGCCAGTCTCTACGCGGGAATCACCATGGTGACCATGATTCTGTGCAGCTATTACAAGGTTTGGTTTCCCGCTGCCTGCAAATGGATTCTCATAACAGCTGTGTGCGTTCACGCGGTCCACATCCTGGTTTTCCTGTGCCGCAATGTATTTAAGGGAGTAAACCTGGATACCTTTGTACCCAGCTGGTTTGTCACCTTTAACGGGATTATGGTGTCCCTGGTGGCCGGACCCGATATGCTGCCTCCTGCAATGGCTAGGGCGGTTCTGTACTGGGGCCTGTTTATTTACACAGTGACCATCCCCTTCATGGTATGGCGCCTCATCACCCGTGAAGTAAAGCCGGGCATGCTGCACACCCAGGCCATTGTGCTGGCTCCCTGCAGCCTGTGTCTGGTAAGCTATCTGAATATCGTCAAGGAGCCGCTCCAGGCTGTGGTGATGATTCTCTACGCCTGTGTGATTCTGTCCCTGCTGTTTATTCTGGTCAAGCTTCCTGTCTTTTTCTCCGTGCCCTTTGCACCGGGATTTGCAGGACTCACCTTCCCCATGGCCATCGGCGTGGTGGCCTCCACCAAGGCCAGCGCATATCTGGCGGGACTTGGAAACGAGGTACTGTCCTACGGGGTGAAGCAGGTGGCCGGGATACAGATTTATGTGACAACCGCTATTATCGGTATGGTGCTGTTTGGGTTTATGAAGATGCTGGCGGGGAAGAAAGACTGAAAGCCTGACAAGAAGATGAACAGAAAGAAGGTCCGTCAGCTTCTGAAAAATCTTTTCTTAGTCCGGATTGCTTCTTTCCACTTACAGCAATCGTTCAAATGGAGCATTACATGGCGGGCAGGCGGCATAAGCAGCATGCCCGCCACATCCTTTTTGCCCCAGAATTCAAGCAGCCATATGGAGCTTTCCTGCTGTGTAACCCCACCAACGGACAGGATTTTTTCTAAATCATCCTGCCGGACCTGGCGTTTTAGGTCAGCGGCACTTAAACTGCGGACTATGTCCCTTGTCTTTTGCGCCACAGCATTTCTGTAACAAATCAGCTGCTCTGTATTTACATGTCTGCTTAACTCCATAATTTCATCGTCTGAGAGAGCATTTCCAGTATCTGTAATTCCTACATTCAGCCGGGCCTTCCATTCCTGGTTAAACACCTGTTCTTCCCGGGCAACCAGGATATTCATGGTCAAATCTTCGATTCTGGCAATATGCCATAAAGCCCAGGCAATGGTTTCGTCTCTGTTTGTTGGCATGACGGCATATTCGTTCTGCTTCAAATCCCATAAAAGAGTATCAACCTCGTTTCTGTCTGTATCAGAAACCACAGAGGAATTCAGCTTTGCGTGTATTTGCAGGAACAGGTCTTTGGAGCGCTCCATCTCCGAAGGTTTTCGGATGAGGCTGCTTAATTCTTTGTGCTGTTCACTTAATCCTTGACCGAAATATTTCATTGTTTCACTCCTATAGCCGAACTTCTCCTCTCCGCCCAAAGCAGGCCTTGCGGTAATTGGAGAATATTCTTAACAACATTTAATCCAAATATAGTGCAGGGTATCACTTGATTTTTCGATTATCCCGTGATTATCTAAGGCTGCCTTAATGGATGCCGTATTATCTTTATGAATGGTCAGCAGTGCTTTTTCGATACCCATGTCAGAACATTTTTTTATTAACTCCGAGAGAAGTATCTTACCAAATCCTTTATTTCTTTGACCAGGACGAATGGAATAGCCTATTGTTCCCCCGTCAGCAAGGCGCTTATCGGTCAAAATATGACGTATTTTTCCATACCCAACAGGTTTTCCGTCTGCGAACAGCCAGTAAATGGTCTGCGGAACCTTCCATCCATCAATGAGACCTGTCTGATTGCCGGATGCAGCATTGTCAGCCAACCAGGACTTATACGCATCAATTGATGTGAGTGCAGGGGTGATGAATCCATTTTCATTTTCAGGAAATTCCTGTAACATTTCATATATGTCATCACCGTCGCTGGGGCACAGCTTTTTTAAATGAATTTTCATAGTCGTTCTGCCTCCCATAATGAAATTGCCGTATTTGTTATATGAGCTCATGACTTACATACTTAATTCTAATAGTCGGGGATTTATCTGTCAAATGCAGAAGCACTTTCTTTTTGAAGATTTCATAACGTATCCCCCGGATTAAGGAGAGAGGACATACTGAAATACAGATCATACAGAAAAAGTTTTGCAGAAGAAAATTTCAATAAAAAACTAAAAAAGAACAAATGTTCGGCCTTGGTATTGCGATTTACGGACGAAAGAAGTATAATGGAGGGGAATAATAGTGGGGACCAGAATCCAATAATAAATAAAATTACAGATTAAGAAAATAAACAAAAAAATAGGAATAGATATCCTGGTGAAAGGAGGCATAACCATGGAGCAGCGGACGAAACCGAAAATTTATCTACGTTATAGATAATAGTCTAAATACCAGTAAGTATAGGGAATTATAAGATTACGTTGATATTGCAGGAAATAGACGATATCCTTGTCATCGACGATTAATAACGTTGATTTTTGACAGGAGGTATATCATCTATGAGCAACGTAATTAAAATGCCGGGGAAACCACCCGGCGAGATAAGGAAGGACTGTATTTTCAGGAACCGTTCTGTGCAGATCGTAGACGAAAACGGAGAAAAGGAATTGTATCCGTGCATCGTCCTCTATGAAGCAGCCACCGACATTCCCATCCACTATACCGGCCTCGAACGGTATCTGTGTCATCTGGCGAAGAGCCAATTACTGG
Organism: Clostridia bacterium; assembly: GCA_021201905.1. Lineage (GTDB taxonomy): Bacteria > Bacillota > Clostridia > Lachnospirales > Lachnospiraceae > Enterocloster. The sequence continues at coordinate 9,734 of JAJQEA010000125.1, read as the reverse complement.
ACGGGAAGACGCTCGAAGCAAGAGCCTATGCGGTGTGTCATTTCCTGAACTATCTTCTCTAGGAAACTGACATCCGGTCGCTTCACGAGTGCACCCTGAAGACGATAAGGGATTTCCTGAAGTCCTCACGCAGGAAACAGGATGGGGACGAATACAACAAGGATACCTGGCTCCGGTACAGGGATTACCTGACAGACTTTTTGGTACTGTACCATGAGTATAACCAGGACAGCTTCCCGTTTCGTTACACCGGCGCTGAGCTGAGAACAGCCATTGTTTTAAGGGATGAGCAGAGCCATCGGAAAGTCGCAATGGTGTACCCGGTTTCTCTCTACCTGAAAGCCCCCAGGACAACCCATAAGAAAAACCGGCTACTTGTGGACGGCTACCTGGATCTCCTTTTGTATGAAGCGAAGAAGTATGAGCCGGACATCTCCCTTGGGATTGCGCTGGGGGCTTATGCCGGCCTCCGAGAAGGCGAAGTCGTAAATATAAGCTTTGGCGCGGTTAGAACGATCCGGAGAGGCTTTGGCATCATCTCCGGGCTTGAAATAGATCTCACCGATGACGCACCGTTCTTCAAAGGGTGGGCTGGCCGCACAGATCCCGGAAGCATTAAAAAGTACCGGAGACAGCGTGTATATCCTGACTTTCTCCACGCAGTCAGTATCCTTTTTGAGGAGCATACAGTCTCTATGGCTGCAAGGGGTTACCCAACAGGCAAGGATGATCCAGTGTTTGTGAACCGTTAGGGATCCCCCATGACAGTAAAAACCTATACTGAACGGGTGAAATCTCTTTTTTATCAAAGATTTCTTCCTGCACTGCGGAGCACCTGTGAACAGCAGGGGACTTTTGCGGAGAATGCCGCCTTTATTGATGCATACGAAGCCGAGTATCTGGGTGCTCATATGTTCCGGCACTGGTTCACCATGTATCTTCTCACAGTGGCAGGTCTGACCAGCGGTGAGATCATGAAATGGCGCGGTGACTCCAGCCAGGAGTCCATGAATGACTACATCCACGAGAACGCAGATATGATTCGCTTATTCAGGGAAACCTCCTATACCTTCCAGGAACAGATCCTGGATGCAATCGGGAAGGAGGTGCCCTGATGGGGAAACGCAAGCCGTCTGAAAGCATGACTATCAATGCTGCAGCCAGGTTCCTTGGCATCCATCTGACTGACATGCAGGCCTGCATTAATGCAGGGCGGATTATCAGTACCGATGGTTACATATCCAGGCTTCTTGTGGAAAGCATCCGCGAACAGCAGGGGAAATATATCAGCCTGAGGGACTATCTTAAAGGGCATGATGCCGGCCTGTTTGATTCGCGGCTGGTCAGGAACCGGGAAAAATATATAGATTTCCTGGAAGAACATGACTACTTCGGCATACAGACCATAGATCCGGAGGCACTCATTTTCACAGCTCCGGGAAAAGAAAGTTGTTTTATAGCCAAAGAGGACATCGCTTTCCTCGACTATAAAAGCTATGAGTTTTTTGTAGACTTCGGCCTTTCTGAACAAGAAAAGACAAACAGGATCATATCCGGAGCCAGCGGTCATGGTCATACAAAGGAGTGCCTCCTCGGGTACCTGAACCTCATACATGATGAAGGAAATATTTATACGCCTTCTTTGACAGATTTCGCTAGGATTGTTTTTGAACTGCCGGATATCGTCTTCATTACCGATGAAGATATCCTTAACGGGATTGAAGCCGCAGGAACAAGAAAAACAAGGGAACTTCTCACAGGCTTTTTCACGTATGCCGCTTCCCGCAAAAATGTATCTTACCATGGCGTGGAACTGAAAAAAAGCAGAAAGCACTCCCCCCGGCAGCCTATCCCTATACAGATTTTGTAAAACTGGCAAAGGTACTGTTTAATGACACTTATGACAGGGAGCACAGGTTAACGGAACGCGCACTGGAAAACAGCATCTATGCAGAAACATGGATGTTCCTGGCCTGTCATTATGTATGCGGATGGCGGGCAACCGATATCTGTTCGCAGTGGGTTTATCCCAACCTGAAAGACGGCGGTAATCCTTTTGGTATCATTACGGATACCCTGAAAGAGGATATCCTGGCCAGAAGAATCCCGGACGCGGTTTACGAAAGCGTCGCTATTTATGTAATACAGCGGATAAAAATGTCTTGCAACGTCCCTGGGAAGACCGGGAAAGGAAAGCTGCGTTCCGAGATCGTACCGGAACTGCGCATCTTTTTTGGCAGGCTCACTTTAATTGCCGAGCATCACCACCTCAGGTCGGGCGAAGGCTATATGAAGGCTTATCGGGCAGCCGGTTACCGGAACTGGGTCACATGCCGGGAATTCTTTGGCGAAGATTTCTACGCTGTCACAGGAAAGCATGCCATCTCATCCAGGAGATTGAATAAATCATACCTGCAAGGGATGGAACAAGCTGCCCGCGAAAGCGGGAACCCGTCACTGGTCTCCCATGCCATCGCGTCTTATGCCCGCAGCCACGCAAATGTTGAAACGACTGTTGCCTACCTGAAAGACTATGGCCTGACTGGAGAAAGCGCCGGTGTTGTCCTTTACATGATGATGCAGCGCGGAGTGTTTGGCGTATCCCTGTACCATGCGCTTCTGGCAGCATTTCCTGATACCTTTGGGAAGCTCACAGCGAAGGAACAGTCACTGCTGATGGCACAAATCCCCCTGTCCGCATACGAGCTGGAAGCAGTCGGGAGCGTATTTGCAGCCTCAGAAGAAATGGCCGCGGAACTGGCCTATGGGAAGACAGAGCTACCCATGGTGGTATTAAGGGCGATGCTGGCTGTCGGACAGGGACAGGGCAAAGCCAAGGACGAAGGCGTCTACTGCAAGAGGAAAACATTAGGACTTTGCTTCGACCATCCCCTCTTTGAATCCTGTCTGGCAAACCTTTGCCCGCATTACATACTTACAAGTGAAGGGATACCTTCATTGGCGAGGGTAATCCGGGATTATGCAGAAAAGGCCAGGCGCACTGGGAATAAAAAGTATGAAGCCGCTTTGCGTAAATGCATCATCCCGGCTTTCCAGGACGTCTTGAACGAAGTAATCCGGGAGATGTCCGGCACTGAACAGGCCTCCATCAGAAAGCTTCTGGAGGAGGTGCTTCATGAGTAACCTCCTGAGAAAAATAGAAACAGACGAAGTGGTAATCTATAAAAACCACACTTACAGTACAAGCACCCTGGAGAAATACCGCAGGCTCCATGAGGAGCTTGTTGGAGAAGGAAAGCTGGAAGGCACTTTTGAAAGCGATTTTTGGATGGGGTATTCAGGAGTCCGGCGTTTCGGGATGAATTTTTCCATTGATCCTTATGCCTATCAAAAGCACTGTGGACGGGAATTCGGGATCAGCATTGTTACGATGAAAAACATGCTCCGTTGCTATGCTATTTACTGCAGCGGTGCATATATTTACCAGACGATATCCCGGGACAAGCTGAATGTTATCAAAGGCTTTTTGGAAGGTTTCCCGGGAAAAGGGTTTAAGCTGAAAGCATATGGTATTTCAGCCATTGAAGATTTCCTTGCGTTTATCAATACCCCAGATAAGCAGATCCGGGATATCCTCTCACGCATCGCCATGGAAAAGGAAGCATACACGGGACAAAGAACGCTTTCGCCGGTCATGAACTACCTGGTGATTGAGAACGAGATCAACGCCCTGTTCCGGAGCAATCTGGACGAGGCTTCATTCCGGAAATGGTTCCCCATCTATTTCTGGGTGAACATAACTTTTATTTTGCCTCTTCGGGCAACCGAGATGCTTGTGACCCCAAAAGACTGTATACGCCGTACTGAGAACGGGAAGGCTGTCCTTACTATACGAAGGACAAGGTTAAAAAAAGGGAGACGCACCGTTTATTATGATGTTGACAAGGACTACAAGGAATTCACCTATGAAATCCCGGATAATGCAGTTGCTGCAACGATTGAAAAATACATAGCGGCTACATCCGGGCAGGATCGCCGCTTCCTTTTTGAGTTCAGCGATCTCATGGTCAATGGCATGCTCTCTCTTCCAGCTTTTAATCATCTTTTGGCAGAGTTCATGGAAGCGCGGATCATTGGAAATCCCCGCTATGACTTTGCGAAATACGCAGCCGGGATTGCGGAATTCGAGAAGGTCACGGCAGGCGACAGCAGGCCGATTGCGATGGCCAACCTGTACTTCCAGAATGCAGGCGAGGACATATGCCGCCAGCTTGCAGACCATGTTCACATCAACACGAGTTCAGGTTATTACACGAACATTTCCGAAACGATCTGGGCCTCTTCTGTGATCCGTTTCCAGAAGAAGATGGAATACGAACACAGATACGCACAGGGGATGTATGGGAAAGGAGAACTTACTGTCGCCGGGCCACACTCTCAATGCCTGTCTGAAAAGCGTTTTTCAGATCCCGAGAACCTTGATGACTGCATTGAGCAGGACCATCTTGCCGACTGTATGGGTTGCCGTTTCTACAGGCCTTCGGACCGGGAATTGTCAGTCTTCATGGAGGAGCAGGGAAAACGGGCTGATGACGGGGCAAAACGTGTCATTGAGTTCATGAACAGCACCTTGAGAGCCAAAAATCAGGATACATCTATGGAAGAGCTGTTCCTGTCAGTCCAGACCGATGCCAGTCGGTACCGGATGGGCTGCGATATCAGCACAAAGGAGAAATACGGCGAATGGCAAGAACACAGAAATTCCCAGAAAACCTGCTTTTAGAGGCAGTCGTTAAATATGCGGAAACGGAAAAAGGCAAGATCAAAGCTACGGAGTTGGCAGCATGGGCAGCATTAAACATCAAAGGACTGGAAGGCGTTCGGGACTATCATTTCATGCGTCCGGTCCGGGAGGTGGATCCCCGCACAGGAAAGCAGAAAGAAAATAAAAAGCCCTGTACACTGCGAATGGAGGAAATCAACCAGGCACGGAGCCTGACGGAAAGCGTCAAAAGGAACACCCTCCTGAAAGCATCAACAATCGAAGCGTTTATGGATCAGCCAGACTATGTGCAGCGCCGCCAAATCGCGGATACAAGAGAGACTGTTGACCGGATACTTGCCAAAAACGCCAGTCTTGCCAAGGAAAACGGCTCATTGCAGGAAACGAACAGAGAGCTGGAGTCTAAATTGGCAGGATTGTCGGAAAAAGTAGAGGCACTACGTCGGACGCAGATGACTCTCTCCAGGAAAGTTCTTTTTCTAATGAAGGCGACAGATGAGGCTTCACGAAAAGCGATCCTGACCGAAATGGGTATTGAGGATCAGGAAATTGATCTGAATACCTATACGCAAAGCCTTTCCCTTGATATCAGGGAGGTTATGGATATCACTAAAGCTGTCACCAGACATGTGCTGGCCTACGAAAGTATCCCCAAAGAAGCTATAGACGGGCAAAGTAATGCCTCATTATCAGACAGTGTCTTTGCCGGACTTCATTTCGGGGAGGAAACTAATGATTAGCCGGGGCATTGACAGCAGCAAGAGCCTGGCCGCCCTATATCCGGAGATTGCTGCCCAGTGGCATCCAACAAAGAACGGAGAATTATCCCCGGGCGATATAGGAAGCGGATCCGCACACAAAGTATGGTGGATTTGCAGCAACGGCCATGAATGGCAATCACAGGTTTGTCACAGAACCAGGGAGAATACAAGATGCCCGTATTGCTCCGGCCGGCTGCCCATTAAAGGGAAGAATGACTTTGAGTCGATGTATCCCGAACTCGCTGCTGAATGGTGTTATGAAAAGAATGGCGGCCTTATGCCATATGATATCCTGCCACATGGCAGTCAAAAAAATCTGGTGGCAATGCAATAACGGCCATAAATGGCAGGCTACACCTGTCCACAGGACAAAGCGTAGTTCTGGATGCCCATACTGCTCTGGCAGATATGCCATCAAAGGTGAGAATGATCTGGCAACACTCTTCCCAGATCTCGCCAAAGAATGGAATTACGAAAAGAATGGGAGCCTCAGTCCAAGTGACTGCAAAGCAGGGAGCAACAAAAAAGTTTGGTGGGTATGCAGCGAGGGGCATGAGTGGCAGACTATGGTCTATCACAGGACAAGCCGGGAAACCGGCTGTCCTTACTGCTCCGGAAATATCGTGATACCTGGGAAAACAGATCTTCAGACTTTGTTCCCGGAAATCTCCTGCGAATTCGATGCCGGCAAAAACGAAGGAATTACGCCAACAGAGATATGTGCCAAATCCAAAAAGAAAATCTGGTGGCTGTGCAACAAAGGACATCGCTGGCAGGCATCTGTGATCAGCAGAACCAATCTGAAAGCAGGTTGTCCATTCTGCGCCGGCAAGCGGCCGGTGCCCGGAGAGAATGACCTGGCCACCCTTCGTCCAGATCTGGCTGCTGAATGGCATCCTTCAAAAAACAGGAACTTCACGCCCTCCGATTGCACGATTTCATCTGGGAGAAAAGTCTGGTGGATCTGCCGGGAGGGCCATAAATGGCAATCTGTTGTAAGTGCCAGAATGGGGAAAGATAACTGCGGATGTCCTTATTGCTATGGCAGATATGCTGTTCCCGGGTTAAATGATCTTGAAACTGTAAATCCAGAGTTGGCGGCAGAGTGGCATCCCACGAAAAACAAACCAAAGCCATCTCAAATCCTGCCGAATTCCAACAAGAAAGCGTGGTGGCTGTGTCCGGAATGTGGCTATGAATGGCGTACATTAATTACATCAAGATCTGTCAAGGGCAGTGGCTGCCCAAGGTGTGCAAGGAGGGTTAAATGATGTCCAAAAACGAAAAATCAACGATAAATAGCTCGGAAAAATTTTCCCTTCCGCGGACCTATATCGTTATAGACTTAAAGTCCTTTTACGCCTCTGTTGAATGTGTGGAACGGGGGCTAGACTCCATGACAGCCAGACTGGTGGTGGCGGACCCGGAGCGGACGGAAAAGACCATCTGTCTGTCCATTTCCCCGGCCATGAAGGAGTTGGGAATCCATAACCGCTGCCGCGTTTTTGAGATTCCAAAGAGTGTGGATTACATCATGGCACAGCCCCGTATGCAGCTGTATATTGATTATGCGGCTGAAATCTACGGCATCTATCTGAAATATATTTCAAAGGAAGACATCCATGTGTATTCCATTGATGAGTGCTTTATGGATGTGACCAATTATCTGCCTCTTTATCATATGATGGCCAGGGAGCTGGGGCAGACCATAATGGCTGATATTTTGCGGGAGCATGGAATCCGGGCCACCTGCGGGATTGGCACCAACCTTTACCTGGCCAAGATAGCCCTGGATATTACGGCCAAGCATTCCCCGGATTTTATCGGGGAGCTGGACGAAGAAACCTACCGAAGGACGCTCTGGGACCACAAGCCCCTGACTGATTTCTGGCGTATTGGCAGGGGAATCGCCGCAAAACTGGAAAATTATGGGATTCATACAGTGGGGGACATTGCCCAGACGGATGAAGATTTTTTGTACAAACTGTTTGGGGTGGATGCGGAGCTGCTGATTGACCATGCATGGGGGAGGGAGACTGCCACCATTGCTGCTATCAAATCGTATAAGGCCAGAACAAACTGTCTCACCAGCGGACAGGTGCTGGGATGCGATTACAGCTTTGAGGATGCAAAGCTGATTGTGAAGGAAATGATGGATTTGCTGTGTCTGGAGATGGTGGAAAAGAACCTGGTGTCTGATTCGGTGACCTTGCAGGTGGGATATTCCAGACGGCTGGCTGTTGAGTCCTCCAGAGGAACCGTGTCCCTGAACGCAGAGACAAACGCGGATATCATACTGGTTCCCGCTGTGTCCGGCCTGTTTGAGCGTATCGCGAATCCTGAGCTGGCCATACACCGGATTAATATTTCAGTAAACCACGTAATTGAGGAGGAGTACAGGCAATACAGTCTGTTTACCGATGCGCGGGAGCTGGAACGGAACCGTAAACTGCAGACAGCCATGCTGGACATAAAGAAAAAGTTTGGGAAGAATGCAATCCTGAAAGGGATGAACCTGCAGGAGGCTTCCACCATGCAGGAGCGGAACCAGCAGATTGGCGGCCATAAAAGCGGGATTTATAAGGGCAGCGGGAACAAAGGCAGAGAGCGTGAAGGCGCAGAACAAGAGCACAGGACCGGAGGGAGCACAGATGGCAGGTAGACCAAGGGCAAAGATGTCCGTTCAGGACAGGGCAAAGCAATTCCTTCCGTTTGCAGCCCTTAAGGGACTGCCGGAAGCGCTGGCGGAAAAAGAGCGGGTAGTGGTGCCGAAAATCACTTTGACAGAGGATATGTCAGAGGAACTGAACCGGAAAATGCAGCAGATTGAGCCGGGAATGATAATCAGTGTGGTATATTTTCACAAGGACGAATACCTGAAGGTTACCGGGATGGTTGCCCGGTTCAATATCAGCAGCCGGGTACTCCAGGTGGTAAATACGAGAATCAGCTTTGACGATGTGCTGGATATTGGATTTGGCCAGTGATGGTATGGATTTACAAAGCAGATGGCTCCTGTCAATAAAAAGGGCCGGCAGCCGGAGGCTGCCAAGCCCAAAACCAGAGACTATATTTCCCTTAAATTCCCATTACAATACTTATAGGGCAATTCTTGTCGTACATGTGTTATACTCCGGTTTGTCTGAAACCGAAACACATCACACCGGAACATTCCACAGTGTTTGATCGGAAAGTACTTCCACAAGGCGTTTGCAGTAAGCGTCCGCCAGGGCAATCCCCTTTTCTTTGGAGGCAGCATAGCTTTCTCCCATGATTCCGTTTTCCGTGCGGCTTTCCAGGTAGTGGAAGGTGGAGAGGGCGCCGCAGTCCTCGTATTCGCTGCATCCTGCGGAATTTCCGCTGAGGTTTTGATAGGAAGGATCCACCAATGATTCATCGTAGGCCAATATCAGGGAAGTTTCAACCTCTCCGGAATGAATCATGTATTTCTGCTTGTCCAGGAAAGGCGATTCGTCAACCCCGGCCGTATACGGAACATTGTATACAGGAAATCCCAGCTCCTGGTTGATGTCGATTAATGCCACATCAATAGGCGCGGTATTTCCGCCGTGTCCGTTTATAATGGCAATTTTTCGGAAGCCCCTGGCGGCAATTGCCCGGCACTGCTCCTTGAGAACCTGCATGAAGGTTCCCGGCGTAAGACTGAGGCTTCCGGGAAAATGCATGTGGTGCATGGAGTTGGCAATGACAAAGGCGGGAGCAATCACAACGGGAATCCCCCTATCCGACATTTCCTTTGCCGCGCGCTCAGCAATCCATTGGGCCAGTATGGTGTCTGTGGACACGGGAAGATGGGGGCCGTGCTGTTCAATGGCCCCCATTGGCATCATCACGACAGCACCCTCTTCAGCAAGCTTTTGCAGCTCCGGCGCGCGGAGCTGTTCCCATAATAATTGGTTTTTCATGTGTTTATCCTCTCTTTGCTTGATATATGATTTTAAATTGATATTGGATTAAAAGGGACTACGGAAATAAATTGGGACTATGGAAATAAATTGCTACAATAAGTATTGCATGTGAAAAAAATTATGTCAACGTGAACTATTTCACAAATATGAGAGAGAATAATGGACTTTTTTACATTGTTGTATCCATTCAAAAAAACTATAATATTTTTATGTTAATAGATTCTTTATTTCAATTACTTCTGGAGGAGGGTTTTCACATGCCCAGGGAAATTCAGCAACTGGTCAACAGCCCCATGCTAT
>JAJQEA010000337.1:2624-5084 GCA_021201905.1 Clostridia bacterium | reverse complement strand
CCCGCCCGGGGCGGCGGAGCCCGTGGACGCAAGGACCGACCGGGTGGCCCGGTTCTGGGAAACAGGGCAGCTAGACCCGTCCTCCAAGGTCCAGTTCGGGGAGGGCGGAGCAGGAACCTTTTCCGACGGAAAGCTTAATACCCTTGTAAAGGATACGTTTGGAAGAAACCGGGAGGTGCTCCGCATCCTGACAGAGTTTGGCGGGGACCCGTCTATCCTGTATGTGAATAAATCCCACATCGGAACCGATGTATTAAGCCGCATTGTCAAAGCCATACGAAGGGAGATTGAACATCTGGGCGGGGAGGTCCGCTTCCTGAGCCAGGTCACGGATTTTGTGACGGACGGATATGCAGTGACGGCCGGGGATTCAGTGATGGCCGGGAATTCAGTGACGGACAAGGGACAGGGGGAACCCGGGCGTATAAAAGCCCTTGTGATCAATGGCAGCCAGATCCTTGAAACTGAGACGGTGGTCCTGGCCATCGGACACAGCGCCAGGGATACCTTTGAGACCCTGCTGGCCAGGGGAATCCCCATGGAGCCAAAGGCCTTTGCGGTGGGACTGAGGGTACAGCATCCCCAGACGCTGATCAATGAGAGCCAGTACGGCATGAAGGAATGCGGGGAGTTGGGGCCGGCCAGCTACAAGCTTACATGGAAGGCATCTGACGAAAGAGGAGTCTATTCCTTCTGCATGTGCCCCGGAGGCTATGTGGTCAACGCGTCCTCTGAGCCGGGCCGCCTGGCGGTCAACGGCATGAGCTATCATGACAGGGCGGGGGAAAATGCCAACAGCGCCATTATTGTCACGGTCACGCCGGAAGATTTCGGCGGGGCGGAGGCGGAGTCCGGGGTGGAGGCAGAGTCCGGGATGGAGGCTGAGTCCGGGACGCAGCGGTACTGCCAAGCGCCGGTGGACGCTATGGCGGGAATCCGGTTCCAGAGGCGCCTGGAGGAGGCTGCCTTCTGTCTGGGAAAGGGAAGCATACCGGTACAGCTCTACGGTGATTTTAAGGAAGGCCGTGTCTCAGAGGGCTTTAGCGGTGTAAATCCCGCCTTCCGGGGCGGGTATGCCTTTGCCAATCTCAGGGAGCTGTTTCCAGAACCACTGTCCCGGGCTTTCGTGGAAGGAATGGAAGGATTTGGAACCATGATTCGCGGCTTTGACCGGCCGGATGCCATCCTGGCCGGCATTGAGAGCCGCACCTCATCTCCTGTGCGTATTCCCAGGGACCAGGGAATGGAAAGCCCTGTGAGGGGAATCTTTCCCTGCGGCGAGGGCGCGGGCTACGCGGGCGGAATCACCTCGGCGGCCATGGACGGAATCAAGACAGCAGAGGAAATCATCCGCAGGTACAGCCCCTTAAGACCTTCTCAGGGCACATCCGGGGAGAAGGAACATTTACAACATAGAAATTGACGTGACCTGTAAATTGGTGTAAGATAAACAGGAATCGTTTGATGAGATAAAGGAGTATATCATGGAAACCCAGGAACGTCAGAATCTTGCGGATAAGCAGAGGATTGTGATTAAAATTGGTTCGTCTTCCCTTACCCATGTGGAGACAGGGGAAGTGAACCTGATGAAGATAGAAAAGCTGGTGCGGGTTATCAGCGACCTGCGGGGACAGGGAAAGGACGTAGTTTTGGTGTCCTCCGGGGCCATTGCGGCGGGGCGGCAGGCCCTGGGCCATCACAGGAAGCCGGACACCCTTGCTGAGAAGCAGGCCTTTGCGGCTGTGGGCCAGGCCAGGCTCATGATGGTTTACCAGAAGCTGTTTGCGGAATACAACCAGACAGCTGCCCAGGTCCTTCTCACAAAGGACACCATGGTCAATGATTCTTCCAGGTACAATGCCCAGAATACCTTTGACGAGCTGTTAAACCTGGGAACCATACCCATTGTCAATGAAAACGATACGGTATCCACCTCAGAGATTCCGTATGTGGACAGCTTCGGTGACAATGACCGGCTGTCGGCCATTGTGGCGGCCCTGATAGGGGCTGACCTGCTCATCCTGCTGTCTGACATAGACGGCCTTTACACGGATGACCCCAGGGAGAACCCGGAGGCAGGATTTATCAGCCTGGTGCCTGAAATTACGCCTGAATTCCTGCGTATGGGCAAGGATACGTCAGACAGCGACGTGGGTACCGGCGGAATGTCGGCCAAGCTGGCAGCGGCCAGGATTGCCACGGACAGCGGAGCCGATATGGTCATAGCCAACGGAGACCAGGTGGATGTCATACTGGACATCATGTCAGGCAAGGAAAAGGGAACCCTGTTCCTGGCCCATACCAATCTGGATTTTGACCTGATGCATTATCTGAACAATGAATACTAGGGAAGGCGCCCCGCCGGGCGCCCCGCCCGGCAAAAGGGGAATTTTTGTTCGCGGCAAGGATTGAGCGTCACAAACAGCGGGACCACACCCAGTGAAGTAAAAACAAATCCCA
>JAJQEA010000337.1:0-2614 GCA_021201905.1 Clostridia bacterium | reverse complement strand
AATGGCCCCCGTTTCCGTGCCAAAAACAATTTTTTTTTTTCACTTTTTGATTTTTATCAAAATTTAATATTTGGCCCGCCGCGGGGCGGGCCCCCAGGCCCTGAAAGAGGTGAATGTATGGACGCGTCAAGGATTGACCGTATCAACGAGCTGTACCACAAGTCCCAGGCAGTGGGACTGACAGAGGAGGAGAAGGAGGAACAGGCCCGGCTGCGCCGGGAGTACATTGCAGCCATCCGGGGAAGCCTCCGCAATAACCTGAACAACATATCCATCAAGGAGCCGGACGGCACCATCACGGATTTGGGAAAGAAACATGGCAGAATCAGGGAAGTCTGATGCATTGTGAAGGGGAGATTATAATGACATTGAATGAAATAGGCAGCCGTGCCAAAGAAGTATCGCGTGTACTGGGTACCCTGGGCTCCAGGGAGAAGAATATGGGACTGGAGGAAGCGGCCAGGGCCTTGCTGGAAGGCGAGGAGGAAATCCTGGAGGCCAATTCCATGGATTACGAGAAGGCCAGGTCCGACGGCATGAGCCAGGGACTGCTGGACCGTCTTAAGCTGACGCCGGCCAGGGTTCAGGCCATGGCGGACGGCCTGCTGCAGGTGGCTACTCTGGAGGACCCTGTGGGGGAGGTGCTGTCCATGAAGCTTCGCCCCAACGGCCTTCAGATTGGGCAGAAGCGTGTGCCTCTGGGGGTTATCGGCATGATTTATGAGGCCCGCCCCAATGTGACGGCAGACGCCTTCGGCCTCTGCTTCAAATCAGGCAACGCGGTTATCCTAAAGGGCGGAAGCGACGCCCTTCACTCCAACATGGCCATCACCCGGTGCCTGCGCGCCGGACTCTCAAGCGCCGGCCTGCCCGAGGACTCGGTCCAGCTGATTGAGGATACCAGCAGGGATACCACCAGGGAGCTGATGCGCCTGAACCGGTACATTGACGTGCTCATCCCCAGGGGAGGGGCAGGACTCATAAAGACCGTGGTGGAGAACAGCACCATCCCCGTCATAGAGACGGGCACCGGCAACTGCCATGTATATGTGGACGCTTCCGCGGACCAGAATATGGCCCTGGACATTATCTTCAATGCCAAGACCCAGAGAATCGGCGTGTGCAATGCATGCGAGTCCCTTCTGGTGCACAGGAGCATTGCGGAGGAATTCCTTCCCCTTCTTAAGAAAAAGCTGGAGGAGAAGCAGGTGGAGATCTGGGGAGACGAGGACGCCTGTGCCATTGAGCCCTCCTTTGTCCGGGCCACCGAGGAGGACTGGGGCAGGGAGTACCTGGATTATATCCTGTCCTTAAAGCTGGTGGACTCTGTGAATGAGGCCATCCGTCATATCAATACCTACAATACAGGTCATTCGGAGACAATCGTGGCCTCTGATTATTTCAATGCCCAGACATTTTTAAACGAGGTGGACGCCGCGGCTGTCTACGTCAACGCTTCCACCCGCTTTACAGACGGTGAGGAATTCGGTTTCGGAGCGGAAATCGGCATCAGCACCCAGAAGCTTCACGCCAGAGGCCCCATGGGCCTTAAGGAGCTGACCACCACCAAGTACATCATTTACGGAGATGGACAGATTCGCTGATTACAGCGGCAGAGGAGCCGGGACATTTTAAGCTTGCGCCCGGCTTCGTCAGACAGAATGCAGGAAAAGAGGAAATATATATGCTCGAAGAGGAAATCAGCAGGAAAAGGAGCAGGAAACAGCAGGAGGAGGAACCCTTCAGCTGGAAGAAGGAGATTATCAGCTGGATACAGATTATCGTGGCAGCGGTGGTCATCGCCCTGGTCCTCAACAACTTTATCATAGCCAACAGCCGTGTGCCAACCGGCTCCATGGAGAACACCATCATGGCCAAGAGCCGCGTCATCGGTTCCAGGCTGTCTTATCTGACCAGCGACCCTGAGAGGGGGGATGTGGTGATTTTCCATTTTCCGGACGACCCAACGGGAAAAATCTACTACGTGAAACGTGTCATAGGGCTTCCCGGTGAGACCGTGAATGTGGTGGACGGAAAGGTCTATATCAATGATTCAGACACGCCCCTTGACGAACCCTACCTTCCCGAACCCATGGAAGGCTCCTACGGTCCCTATACGGTGCCGGAGGGATGCTACTTCATGATGGGGGACAACAGGAACAATTCCCTGGATGCCCGGTTCTGGAAGAACCAGTTTGTGGAGAAGGACAAGATTATAGCCAAGGTGCTGTTTTCATATTTTCCAAAGATAAAAAAAGTGGAGTAAGAGACAGGATGAAGATAATCATATCACCTGCCAAGAAAATGAATATCAGGGAAGACGAGCTGGAATGGGCGGATCTTCCCTGTTTCCTTTCCAGGGCAGAAGAACTGAAGAGATACATACAGGGCCTGGATCTGGAGCAGGCCAGGAAGCTGTGGCAGTGCAATGAAGCCATAGCCCGGCTGAATTACGGCCGTTTTAAGGATATGGACCTTGAAAGGCGCCTGACCCCGGCCCTCCTATCCTACGAGGGAATCCAGTATCAGTACAAGGCGCCGGGGGAGTTTGAGCAGGGACAGTGGGATTATGAGCAGGAGCACCTGCGCATCCTGTCCGGGTTTTACGGTAGCC
>JAJQEA010000416.1 GCA_021201905.1 Clostridia bacterium | reverse complement strand
GTCACCACCAGCCGCGGTGACTCAGCCGGCGCAAAGCCGGTGAACCAGGCATGAGTTTCCTTTCCCGTCTCAAACTCGGCAGACCCGGTCTTTGCCGCCACTGTATAAGCATCTGTGCGCACAGCAGAACCCGTTCCCTCTGTGACAACCGCTCTCATAAGCTCCGTAAGTCCCGCTGCCTCCTCCGCGCTCATAAGGCTTCCGTAGGCGGCGGGCATAAACTTTTTGATGGTTTCATCCCCTGCGCTGACAACAGAGTCCAGAAAATAGGGCTTCATCAGGGTGCCGCCGTTAGCTATGGCAGCCGTAATCATGGCATTGTGAAGGGGCGTGATCTGGGTTGTTCCCTGTCCGATGGAGGTCTGCAGGATTTCCCAGGTTCCGGCTCCGGGTTTCATGTTGTAGGCGCTCTCCTTATAGGGAATTCCGTTCAGAGGGAGCGGTCCGTTAAAGAGCAGCTCTCCCGCGGTGCTGTTCCATTTTCCCAGGTCCATGTCAAGACCCAGGCTGGCAAAGGCGCCGTTGCAGGAATTGGCAAAAGCCAGGGTGAAATTCTGATGGCCGTGGGCTGTACCGTGATAGCACTTAATCCGGTATTCTCCGTTCTCATACACACCGTCACAGTCAAACTGGTAATTCTTATAGTCCGCGGGATGTTCCCGCATATATTCCAGCGCAGTCACTATCTTAAAGGTGGAACCAGGGGGATAAAGTCCCTGGGTGGCCCTGTTTAAAAGCTGGCCCTCCTTATTTTCCCGGGCGGTCAGGGTTTCCCAGTCCCCCGGCAGGCTGTTGGGGTCGTAGCCGGGCTTTGATACCATGGCGAGTATCTTGCCGGTATCCGGCTCCATGGCAATGACCACTCCCTTTCTGGCTCCCAGCGCGGCGTAGGCAGCCTGCTGAAGCTCTGTATCCAGGGTGGTGTATACATCGTCTCCCGGATTCTTATTGCCGGTCAGTTCATTTCCCACCTGCTCCATCAGATTCACATGGGAGGTCAGCAGATAGAAATTGGCAAGGGCCTCGATTCCCGTCTTGCCTTTGGTGGAATAGCCCACCGCATGGTCAAAGATATCTCCGAAGGGATACACCCTTGTCTCCTTTCCCCCGCCGTCCATCTGAGTCCGGGCCAGCACCGTACCGTCCGATGCCAGAATCCTGCCCCTCACGATACGGTCTGAAAAGCTGTCCAGCCTTGCGTTGTAGGAGTTGTTAATTACATCCTCGCTCTTTACCTGGAGGAAATATCCCAGATAGGCTGCCAGCCCCAGGAACAGGGCCACCACCACATAGGTGATGCCCAGAATGCTGTGGTTGGATTTTGAGTTGGGCTTTGGATTGGGCTTTGGCCCGGCATCCGCCTTCTTACTCATGGCATCACCTCCTCTCCGGTTTCTTCCTCATCGTTGCGTTTCAGGATATAAAGACCCTGGATAATGCCAAACAGCAGGAAGGTTCCCAGGATGGAGCTTCCTCCGTAGCTGACAAAGGGCAGCGTCACTCCTGTGGACGGTATGAATTTGGTCACACCTCCAACCGTCAGAAATACCTGAACGATATACTCCACTCCCAGGCCAAATGCGATCAGCTTGTAGAACACGGCCTGCATTCTGGCTGCAATCATCATGAACTGGATGAAGCAGCCCAGGCAGATAAGAAGTACGCAGATGGCAAAAATGGCTCCCATCTCCTCCGACACCGCAGAAAATATAAAATCCTTCTCCACCACCGGTATCTTTCCCGGCATTCCCTGGCAGAGTCCCATGCCAAACCATCCCCCTGTGCCAATGGCAAAAAGGGACTGTGTAATCTGGTACCCTTTGTTCTCTATATCGGCCCAGGGATTGCTCCAGGCCGCTACCCTGCGGCGCACATGGTCGAACAGCTGGTAGGCTGCCAGGGCGGCTCCTGTTCCCAGGGCGCTTCCCGTTATCAGATACAGCCAGCTTCCCGTGGCCACAAACAGCATCAGCAGGTACGTGACAAAGAAAATCAGGGCGCTTCCCAAATCCTTGGACAGCACCAGCACCAGAACATGGGCGCCGGCCACGGCCGTTGTCAGGAAAATGGTCTTAAAATCAGTGGACTGGTAGAACATGGACGCTGCGAAGAACACAAAGGTCAGCTTCACAAATTCCGACGGCTGGATGGACACACCCGCTATGGTAAGGGACAGCTGGGCCCCGAAGCTCTCATTGCCGGCAGCCCATACCACCAGCAGAATGAGGAGCCCTGCCCCCGCATACACCCACTGAAGCTTGTAAAGCTGCCATACCCGCTCCATAATATAGGGCACCAGCCAGGCCAGGGCCGCGGATATGACCACAATGGCAAACTGGCGCAGGGCCTTGTCCAGGCCCTTTGCCATGGACAGCCGTGTAAGCATGATAAAGCCCACGCATAGCAGCATACAGGCGTTGTTAACCAGCAGTCTGGACACATTCCGGTACAGCAGGCGGTACAGGTAAATATAGAACAGGAAAAAGACCACCTGGGCTCCGTAAAACGCCAGAAGCATGGCCTGCATCCCCTCGTCCTCTGTCTTCAGGAACATAACCAGGTACGCCAGAAAATGAATGGCGAACATGGCCCGGTTCTGCCTGGCACACACCTTGCGCTTGCGCTCCATATCCGGGAAGGAAAAAAAGCGGAAATTCGCATAGGTGTAAACCGCCATCAGCAGTATCATCAGATATTTGGATATTTCTACAATCAGATTGGTCATAAGCCTCACTCCACTCTGCGCTTAAAATGTCCCCTGGTAAAGTCCCTGAAGGGGACATCCACATCCCTGTTATATACAAAGGAACCGATGAAAGTGTCCAGTACCTTTTCTGTCTGCTCTGTTCCCTCCACCGTAAACTGAAGGCGCAGACGCTCCGCCCCCCAGCCGGCGCACCAGCTTTTCGCTGCCCAACAGGGACAGGGGCGCGGGATTGTAAATGGTATTGTAGCAGAAGGAACAATGGTTCTTTACAGGAAGTACGGCGCCTGTCCTGTCCTTCATCATAAGTGTTCCCCGTTTATGGGTACACCCCTTCACCGTATTGGTAATGCACTGGGCTGATACCATCATAGGCGCGTTTCCATAGATAATGAGCTCGCTGGTCAGCCCCAGGCTGCGGCATGCCTCAAGAACAGGCTCCAGCTCACGGCTGTTCAGCTCCCAGGGCATGGTGAGCAGGGACGCCCCCATGGATTCCAGCACCCCGGCGGACCGGCTGTTCCAGCCGTATACCGAAGCGTCCATGCCAAAGGGCAGGGGATTTTCAGGCTGCTCCTGTTCCATAAGCTCCTTCAGCCATACGGTCTCCTCCAGCGCCCTGATTAACACCCCGTCAAAGCCGGCCCGGCACAGCAGATGACGGCTGGCCCCCAGGTATCTCTGCCCATGGGACCGGAATATCTGCGGAAGGGCCAGCCAGCACTGTTTTCCCCTGTCATGGCAGCGGTCAGCAATATCCCTCCACTGGTCCGGGCTGAAACCGTCCGCGTCCAGATAAACCGCCGATATCTCACTGCGGGCCAGGACAGGAGAAAGCTGGGCTGTCTCTTCCAGGAAGGCCGTGAGGACAGGCTGGGACTGGGGGGATGTTGTTTGGGTAAGAACGGGCCGGGACTGGGGGGCTATGGTTTGGGTAAGAATGGGCCGGGATGCGGGGTCCGCTGAAGAATTTCCAACGACAGATGAAACGCCGTCCGCGCCATTCTCCCCCTGCGTGGGTTTAGTACCTGCGCCCCTTTCCCCCGTCCGCGCTCCGGCGCAGGTAAGCTTTTTCTCCAGCTCCTCAAAGCCGGCGCGGCGCAGCTCATTGAGCGCCTGGACCGGAAGGAATAAATCTCCTTCGATTTGGACTGTGAGTGTTTCAAAACTAAAGGGGCTCCCTCCCGTCTTATTCAGCTGTTTTAATACCTTCTCCCGGGTCATGGGCTGTTTTTCCGCCGCCTGGGGCGCCTAGCCCAGAACCTGGACCCTTTCGTCGCGGCACTCCAGGGTCAGGCGGCTGGGCACTCCCTCTGCCAGCTCCACATGCCCCCGTACATTCTCCTTCAGTTCGGCCTCCACATAGGTCTTATCCAGATATTCAAAAAGCTTCTGGTTTCCCTCCCTGAACTCCGGCTTTTCCCTCAGCGCAACCATGCCGCGTCCATTATACCGGGTGTAGTAGCCGTCTGTGAACCCGCCTCTGTCAAAAAGGTCCAGAAGCATCTTCCTGTCCTCCGGCTCCACACTGTATCCGTCCCGTCCCTGCTCCAAATACCGGTCCACGTATTTGCGGTAAATGCTTACCACGCCCGCCGTATATCTGGGACTCTTCATTCTTCCCTCTATCTTCAGGGAGTACACCCCTGCCTCTATGATATCGGGCAGGATGTCAAGGGTGCACAAATCCTTCAGGCTCAGCACGTATCTCTCGCTGCTTTTATTGAGAGGGGATGGACCTGGCCGGCCGGAGGCGCCCGGCTTTTTGCCCTGGTTCCTTTTTCCGGTCTGTTCACTGTTCCGGGATCTGGCTTCTGCCTGGCGGGCCTGTTCAGGCACGGAATGTCCACCGTTCATCCGGCTTATATCCTCCGGCTCATATACCGAGTAGGGAAGGCGGCAGGGCTGGGCGCAGCGTCCCCTGTTTCTGCTTCTGCCGCCAATCAGGCTGCTCATAAGGCATTGGCCTGAATAGCAGTAACAGAGGGCTCCGTGTACAAAGCTCTCTATCTCTATGTCTGCCTCATCATGGATTCGCCGTATTTCCTCCAGTGACATTTCCCTGGCAGTGACTACCCGGCTGCATCCCAGTTCCTTCATCATCCTGGCCCCGTATACGCTGGTCACCGTCATCTGGGTGCTGGAATGAAGCTCCAGACCCGGAAACTGCCGGCGCATGAAAGCCAGCGCTCCCAAATCCTGGACTATGACACCGTCCAATCCTCTCTCGCAGTAGGGACGCATGTAGTTTTCCAGGTCCTTCAGCTCATCCTCCTTGAACAGGGTGTTGACTGTCATGTACAGACGCCGTCCGTGCAGATGAACATAGTCGATGGCCTCCAAAAGCCCCTTTTCATCCGGGTTATCCGCATAGGCCCTGGCTCCGAACCGGCGGGCCCCGCCCGGGTGGGCGGGCGGCGGGGGCCGGGGGGGCGGGGGGGGGGGGGGGGGCGGATGG
>JAJQEA010000180.1 GCA_021201905.1 Clostridia bacterium | reverse complement strand
GCCTCCAGAGCGGTCTGGACAGGTGGCATGAGAAAGCGGACGGACGGTCCTTTACGGATTATTCCTTCCACATGACCATGGCCCGGTATGACCAGGGGTTAGAGGAGGAAATTCTCTCCATGATTCGACAGGGAGTCACTTCCTTTAAGGCCTATACGGCTTACAAGGGGGACCTGGGAGTGGAGGACCGGGATATGTACCGGCTTCTGTCACTGATGAAGAAGCACGGTGTCCTTATGATGGTACACTGTGAAAACGGCGATATCCTGGATGTGCGCCGGGAGGAACTGGCGGCCGGACATCCGGCGGACCTATCCCTCCATCCATTGTCCAGGCCAAATGAGGTGGAACACGAAGCCGTGTCCAGGATGATTGACATGGCAAGGCTTCTCGCGGTTCCGGTTTACATAGTCCATACCAGCACCAGACAGGCGCTTAAGGAGATAGAGGAAGCAAAGGAAGAGGGAGTGAGGGTTTACTGCGAGACATGTCCCCAATACCTGTTCCTGACAGAGGAAAAGTACCATCTTCCCGGTTTTGAGGGGGCAAAATATGTGTGCAGCCCGCCCCTGAGGAGCAGCAGAGACCAGGAAGCCCTGTGGCGGGGACTGAAGCAGGGGATTGTGGATACGGTTTCCACGGATCACTGTTCCTTTAACTACAAGGGCCAGAAGGATTTGGGACGGGAGGACTTCCGCCTCATACCCAACGGACTTCCGGGTGTGGAGAACCGGCTGGAGCTCATGTATTCACAGGCTGAAAGCCATGGCCTTACATACAGCGACATCGCCAGGATGACAGCAGAAAATCCAGCAAAAATATTTGGCTTATATCCAAGGAAAGGAGTGATACAGCCAGGCAGTGACGCTGATTTGGTGGTAATCCGGCCGGACAGCAGTCATGTCATAGATGCCGGCACACAGAAACAGTATGTAGACTACAACCCTTACCAGGGCATGGTAGTTTCACATAAAGTCCAGCATGTATTTCTGAGAGGGCAAAAAATCATAGAGGACGGCGCATTTAAGACGGATGTGCCGGCCGGCAACTATTTACTCAGGAACACATTGGTCAGATAGGCTTTCTCCGGCTTTAGTCTATCTGTCAAGCCTGTACACTGGACGGATAAAGAACCATACCACAGGCACATCCTGGTACGAACCAGGGTGGGTAACGACGAAGTCAGGAACACCCGAAGGGAAGAAGCCCCCTTTCGTATTCTTAATCAGTTAAAGGAGAACGACATGAATAAGAATGCATCCGAAAGTACTTCAACTATTAAAACAGGTTCCATTTATGAGTTAAATGGACGCCCGCCATTCGCGCAGGCATTTCCGCTGGGATTCCAGCAGCTTTTAGCCATGTTCGTGGGAAACATAGTTCCCATGATTCTGGTGGCAAATGCAAGCGGTATGGACACTTCACACGCTACACTGCTTCTGCAGTGCTCCATCCTGGGAGCCGGCGTGGCCACACTTCTGCAGGTATTCCCCATACGGTTCGGCAATCTTCAGTTCGGATCAGGGCTGCCTGTCATGATGGGACTGACATACACATTTCTTCCCATCTGCATTTCCGTATCAGTCAATTATGGGTTAGGGGTTTTATTTGGGGCGCAGCTGGTAGGCGGTCTGGTGTCTATCGCTATCGGTTTTGGCCTTCCAAAAATTAGGAGATTTTTCCCGCCGGTGGTGACGGGGACCATCATCACCTCCATCGGTATCTCCTGTTTCCCCATTGCTGCCTATAATCTGGCAGGCGGACAGGGTGACCCGTCCATGGGACAGCTCCACAATTTTGTCATCGGTCTGATCGTTATTCTGGCCATCCTGATCCTGAACGGCTACGGCAAGGGCATGGTCAGCGCGGCAGCTGTACTGGGCGGCATGATTGTTGGATACGTCATAGCGGCTTTCTGCGGTTACATCAATTTTTCACCTATCAGCGAAGCGGCATGGTTTGCGGTTCCCAGGCCAATGGCTTTTGGTAAACTGGAGTTCCACCTGAACTTTGTTCTGGTATTTGTCCTGCTGTTCTTCATCAATGCGGTGGAGATGTCGGGAGACTTTACGGTTTCGGCCACAGGCGGCCTTAACAGGCAGCCGAAGAATGAGGAGCTGAGAGGCGGCATCATCGCCAACGGCGTTTCATGTATCTTTTCTGCGTTTTTCAACTATTTTGCCACAGGAACCTACAGCCAGTGCTCCGGTATCGTTGCATTGACAAAGGTTTGTAACCGCTGGGTTATGGGCTGGGGCGCCATCACACTGACGGCAGCCGCGTTCTGTCCGAAGCTGGCCAGCGTGCTTTCCACCATCCCAAGCTGTGTTATCGGCGGAGCCACCATCGTGGTATTCTCCATGATATGTATGTCAGGCATGAGCCTGGTGGCAAAAGCCAGATTTACCAACAGGGCAATGCTCATATGCGGACCTGCCCTTGCACTGGGACTGGGCATCTCTCTGGCAAAGGATACGCTGTCAGGCATGGGTGAGTATGTACAGATGTTCTTCGGGGAGTCATCCATCATCCTGGTGGCAGGATTTGCCATTGTCTTGAACCTGATACTTCCAAAGGACCAGACAGACAAGGAAGTGGAAGCAGAGTACATAAGGGAAATCAGCCAGACGGAAGATGACGCTGTATCCGCCAAGGACCAGGAGCTGGGAACAGCCAGGGCCTGATTGTAAGAGCCGTACATGTGAGAGCAGCATTTGTGTGAATCAAAGAGAAAAGGAGTTTAGACTATGATCAGCCATTTATTTAAAAACGGAATCATTGTAACGGTAAATCCTGACAGGGAAATATTTTTTCACGGTGCGGTAGCCATAAAGGACGACCGGATTGTGGAAGTGGGGCCTACCGAGGCCCTGGAGGCCAAGTATACGGATTGTGAGCGCGTGACGGACCTGGAGGGCAGGGTGATGTTCCCGGGCTTTGTAAACACCCACAACCATCTGTTCCAGACCCTGCTTCGGGGACTGGGGGATGATATGGTGTTAAAGGACTGGCTGGAGACAATGACCTTCCCCGCAGCCACCAACCTGACTCCCGACGACTGCTACCACGGCGCCATGCTGGGCCTGATGGAGGGCATCCACAGCGGTATCACCACCAACCTGGATTATATGTATCCCCATCCAAGGGAAGGGCTGGATGACGGCGTTATCAAGGCCATGAGGGAGCTGGGAATCCGCGGCATCTTCGGCAGGGGCTGCATGGACACCGGAATCCAGTACGGCGTCCATCCGGGCATCACACAGCAGAAGGACGACATCGAGAAGGGCGTCAGGGACATCTTTGAGCGCTATCACAACTGCGACAACGGCCGCATCAAAGTCTGGGTGGCTCCGGCAGCCATGTGGTCCAACTCCCCGGAGACACTGAAGATGCTCTGGAAGGTGACAAACGAGTACAAATCCGGCATCACCATACATATCTCCGAGACAGAGTTTGACAGAGAGGCAGCCAAGGGCATTCACGGCAAGTGGGATATAGACGCTATGATTGACTTGGGAATCTGCGGGCCAAACGTACTGATGGTGCACTGTGTGCATCTGACGGATGAGGATATCGAGAAGGCCAGGAAGTATGACCTTAAGATTTCCCACAATGTATGTTCCAACATGTACCTGTCATCCGGCGTAGCTCCTATTCCGAAGCTTTTAAAGGCAGGCGTAACCTGTTCCCTGGGTGTGGACGGAGCAGCCTCCAACAACGCCAACGACATGATAGAGCTGATGAAGAACACGGCCCTGATGCAGAAATGCGCTACCAGGGATCCCCTGTCCATGTCAGCCGAGAAGGTAGTGGAGATGGCCACCATCGACGGCGCAAGAGCCATTGGCATGGAGGATGAGATTGGTTCCATAGAGGCAGGCAAGAAGGCGGATATGGTAATCTTCGACCCATATGAGTGCGTCAAGGCAGTACCCCTTCACAACCCATGCTCCACCCTGGTTTACTCCGCGTCATTAAAGAACATTACAGACGTGTATGTGGACGGCAGGGCAGTCATGGAAAAGGGCGTTATCCTGACCGTGGAGGATGAAAAGACAGAGCTTCGGGCAGCCCAGAAGGCAGCGGAGGAACTCTGCGTGAGAGGCAATATCACCAACCGCTTAGAAGGACATAAGTGGAATGATACTTACAGAAAATATGAGAGGCAGTAAAGCATGATAAAAAATGGAAAACTGGCAGCGGCCATTATAAAACCAGACTATGTATTGACGCCGGAGGGCCTGAAAGAGGGCTGGGGCGTCCGGATAGAAGAAGGACGGATTGCCTGTGTGGGTCCATGGGATACCCTGGGCAGCGGAAGCAATGAGGAGGCGCAGACAGTCTGCCTTCCGGGACAGATGCTTCTTCCGGGCTTTGTCAATGGACACAACCATATGTACGGCGTCCTTTCCCACGGCATCACGGCAGAGGCAATGGTAACGGATTTCTCCGATTATCTGGAGGATTTCTGGTGGCCCTACGTGGAGGACAGAGTGGACCATGACCTGGCGCGCATCACCACCAGGTGGGCCTGCGTGGAGATGATTGACTCCGGGGTTACATCCTTTGTGGATATCCTGGAAGGACCTAATTCCATTCCCGGTGCTCTTGAGGTAGAAAAAGAGGAAGTAGAAAAGGCCGGCCTGCGGGGCTACCTGTCCTTTGAGGCCTGTGAGAGAAAGAGCAGGGAGAACGGCCTGCTGGGCCTGAAGGAAAACTTCGATTTTGCAAAGGCCTGCAATGAGGAGAACGGCCTGGTGAAAGGCGTCATGAGTATCCACACCCTGTTTACCTGCGGCGAGGATTTCATACGTGAAGCAAAGCGGATGGCAGACGAAGCCGGATGCCTGCTTCACATGCATATGAGTGAAAGCGACCTTGAACCGGCATGGGCCAAGGAACATCTGAGAACCACCCCGGTGGAGGCATATGACGGCATGGGATGCCTGGACGGAAACATCCTGGCTTCCCAGCTGGTCCAGGTCACGGATGAGGAGATAGCCATCCTGGCAGAAAAAGACGTAAAGGGCATTTCCATGCCTCTGTCCAACTGCGAGGTGGGAGGCGGAATCGCTCCCATAGAGAAAATGCTGGAGGCCGGAATCACCGTGGGCCTGGGCACGGACGGCTATGTAAACAACTTCTTTGAAGTGATGTGAGGAGC
>JAJQEA010000271.1:28045-37698 GCA_021201905.1 Clostridia bacterium | reverse complement strand
TTTGCCGTTGACATCTGGGAAACCATACCGGTGAAGAAGCTGATGGACAGTACCTCCCTGGCATTGGGGGAAGCCTACATGAAGGGCAAACTGGAGGTGGAGGGGAATTTGTATGAGGCCCTGGACCATTTCCTGGGGCAGATGGACCGGTTTTCTGTGAACCGCCTGCATCTGAGGAAGCTTCTATATCCCTCAAATTCCAGGAAGAACCAGAAGATGGAGGTGTCCTCCCACTATGATATCGGCAATGATTTTTATAAGCTGTAGCTGGACGAGACCATGAATTATTCCTGCGGATATTTTAAGACGGAAAAAGATACCCTCTATGAAGCCCAGGTAAATAAGACGGATTATATTCTTAAGAAGCTGGCGCTTAAGGAGGGCATGAGCCTTCTAGATGTGGGCTGCGGCTGGGGATTTCTGTTAATCAGGGCAGCCAGGGAATACGGAGTCAGAGGAACCGGCATCACCCTGAGTACGGAGCAGTATGACGGTTTCAAAAAGCGCATAGAGGAGGAAGGGCTGGAGCACCTTCTGAAGGTTCAGCTCATGGATTACAGGGATTTGCCGAAAAGCGGCATGAAGTTTGACCGTGTGGTCAGCGTGGGCATGGTGGAGCACGTCGGCAGGGAAAACTACGGCAGGTTCATGGACTGCGTGGACAAGGTGCTGAATCCGGGCGGCGTATTCCTTCTCCATTTCATCAGCAGCCAGAAGGAACACGCAGGAGATCCCTGGATCAAAAAATATATATTTCCGGGCGGTGTCATCCCCAGTCTCAGGGAAATCATATCCCTGATGGCAGAACATGACTTCCATATTTTGGATGTGGAGAATCTGAGAAACCATTACAACAAGACATTGCTGTGCTGGGAAAGGAATTTCAAGGAACATGAAAAGGAGATAGAGGACATGTTCGACGAGGAATTCGTCCGCATGTGGGATTTGTATTTGTGCTCCTGCGCGGCTACATTCCACAATGGGGTCATTGACCTTCATCAGATACTGGTGAGCAAGGGTGTGAACAATGAACTGCCCATGGTGCGGTGGTATTGAGTTAAAGCTGTGGTATGGAGCGTGAAGACGGAGGATAACAGTCCGTCGGCACGCTCCGTGCTTTTATGCGGGTGGGATGAAAAACCATGTCCAAACAGCGTTTTACGGGATGGTTTTATAGAGATAAATCTGATATAATCTAGGAATATGAGGCTGGAGAGATGGATGTGAGATGGGGAATACGGCCATTGTTTGATTGACAAAGGAGTGAGAGCGGATGGAGACAAAGAAGGATTTGATTACATATTGTCTTACATATAAAGATGTATATGAAGACTATCCCTTCAGGGATCACGAATGGACTGTCATACGCCACCGGGGCAATAAGCGGGTATTTGCCTGGATATACCGGAGGGAGGGACAGGTCTGCATTAACCTGAAGTGCGCGCCGGAGTGGATTGAATTTTGGCGAAATGCCTATTCCGGCGTACGGCCGGGGTACCATCTCAATAAGAAGCACTGGAATACGGTGGTTCTGGATGGAAGCGTTCCGGACAATGATATCAAAAGGATGATAGGCGAAAGCTATGATTTGACAAAAGGCTCCGGTAAGGGGAGATAAGCTTTTGGAATCACATGGTACAGGACAGGAGAACAAGAATGAATAAGCAGAATGAACACATGGGAATCGGCCCCGGCACAATTGTCAGGCATTTTAAGCGGGAGACATTATCAGCAGAAGAGAAAAAGACGAACAGATACCTTTATGTGGTCAGGGACATGGCCCATCATACTGAGACAGGAGAACTTCTGGTCATCTATCAGGCTTTGTACGGTGAGTTTGGAACCTTTGCCAGGCCGGCCCATATGTTTTTCTCTGAGGTGGACAGGGTAAAGCATCCGCAAATCAGACAGCGTATGCGATTTGAGGCGGTGAGCGGTTAGGGAAAGCTGGCGGATTCAAGCCGGACAGGAGACCAGAGAGAAAGGGCAGAGCCGAAGCAGTGCCGTTTCCCGCGTTTCCCGGAATGAACGATCCTGTTTTACTCTGCCGCGCCCATGAGGGGCTATTTTATGATTCGGAGACTATTTGATTAAATCATGATACTCCGGATGCTTTTCAAACCATCTGACGGCATAGGAGCAGGTCAAAACAGCCTTCTTGCCCTGGGTACGCAGATGCTCTGCCAGGGCTTCCATCAGTTTACCCGCGATTCCCTGACCCCGAAGGGAATCGTCCACAAAGGTGTGGTCAATATCTACGGTGCCGTCCGCAGTATCCGGAAATGTTACTTCAGCCAGCAGTTTGTCCTGTTCATCGTAAAGGGCAATCTGATTCGGGTGATATGTGAAATTCATGGCAGTTCCTCCTGTATTGTGATTTGGGGACGCGTCTGTCCCTCTGCCATGTAATTATAGCACCACAGACCGGGTTAGGCAACGGGCAGAAGGAGCTGCCGTGGCTTCCCGGCACAGAAGGAACTGCCACGGCTTCCCATCCATGGCCTCCGGGAAACTGCCTGAGGGCCGGACAGGTTCCCTTGACTGTCAGGAATCAGAAGCATTTGCGTCAAAAGGCAGCAGGAATTCCGGTATGCCGCTGGAATAAGGGGCAATGTCATACTGCTGGTAGTAAATGACAATTCCTTTTGGCGTCATATAAAAATTTTCCGGATGGAAGGAATTGCGCAGGAGCTGGGGGTAATTGTCAAAATAGGTACCGGGATTGGCTTTCAGTCTCTCCGCAATCTCAAGCTGTATCCAATTCTGGATATCCTGGATATAAGAAGGATTATCCGGATAAAAGTCGTTTAGCGTCATTTGCCTGCCGGATTTGGCATCCCAGGTCTCAGAGGTCCGCAGCGTGGAGCCGTGAGCTCCGCCAGTAAAGGTATACTGTTCTGAAAAAAGACTGAAAATACAGTCCTGGCTATAAGTTACCACATAGCTAACATTGAATTCATACGGAAAAAATGGAAAGCTGCGGACCCGGTTGTAATTTGCCTCTTCGGCTGCCTGGGGATACAATACACTCCGGCAGTACCGTCCTTTTTCCCTTGCCTGTGTGACATAATATTGGTTTATAGTCTGAAGAGCTTCCTGATTGCAGGAGGCATTATTAAATTGCGGGTAACGGATCTGGCAGTTAAGTACAATGGAATTCTGGTAATCCATCTGATCTGTCAGAATATGCTGGGTTATGGTTTGCATAAAAGCCTCATATGATATGTTTTTACAATATATGTGCAAGGTTGGCCAAGTATGAGTGATTCATGGTTTAACCGGGACATTCCTGTACGTAAGTGCCGGGCGCTGTTTTCAGTCTTGACACGAACATATGTTTGTGGTATTATGGAAACATAAAAGAACATATGTTTGTATGCGGATATGAGATGGGAAAACCTTTAAACAGCAGCCGTTAAACAGAGTCTATAAAAATACAGGAGGCAGCCATATGAAAATCACAAAGGACAATCTGAATGAAGTTTTATTTGAGAACCAGGATGCCAGGCTTTTGATTGAAGACGTTGTGGCCCATACCAGCGCTAACCTCTATTATTACCATGATGTGGAGATAACGGTTCAGAAAGCGCTGGATATCTGGCATAAGGCCCAGGCCGCGGACGAGGAAGAGAACGGATTTTACAGCGTATCCTTCCTGGATTTTTCAAAGGAGCGTATCCTGTTGCCATCAGGTTTGCGGCAGGCTTTTTCATAGTGGTATTTTTAAAGAGGGTATTTTAAAGGACTGGCTTTTGGAGGCGCAGAGCGGATATGGTAATCTGCCCCGGACCAGTACCTGTCGCAGAGGAGAACTTGAATTGAGAAATACCCGGCATCATGATATAGCAGAGGGATCATAAAACAGACAGGAGGTATACGAATGGAAGAGTGTTGCGGGGTCAACCTGGAACAGGAGATGACCATTGAGAATCTATATTGCTTCATAAGGGCGTCCCTGCAGGCATTGCAGGGGTCCAATGGATATGGGGAGGCGAATTTTGTATGTCCCCTATGCGGAAGGAAGGCGCACATAAAGCGTCTGAAAGGCGAGATTTACAATACAGGAGAGATTGAGTGCAGGTGCGGGTACTCATTTCGCTTTTAGTCTTAATCAGCTCTCTGTTATTTCACATCTGTCTGCACTTATGTGCACCCATCTGTGCCTGTCTTTTGTCCACAGACCCTAATTGGTTTGCTTTCGTCCACCAGTCCTGCTATAATGGCATAAATGATACTGAAAAAGGAGTATTGTTATGACCTTAGAAGAAATAAAGGAAAGGCTGCAGACCCGTGAATATGATTTTTTAAGAACGGATGAGCATTTGGGCCATCACATTATCCTGTTGACATTGGGTGGAAGCCATGCCTATGGAACCAGCACAGATACCAGCGATCTTGATATCCGTGGATGTGCCCTGAACAGCAAGAGGGAAATCCTGATTCACAAGGATTTCGGACAGGTAACGGACCAGGACACCGATACCACTATCTATGCATTCCAAAAGCTGATTCCCCTGCTGACCAATTGTAATCCCAATACCATAGAAATGCTGGGCAACAGAGATGAACATTATTTATACATAGCGCCAGTGGGCAGGGAGCTTTTAGACCATGCCCATTTATTCTTATCCAGGAGGGCGGTTTATTCCTTTGGGGGATATGCAAACCAACAGCTGCGCAGACTGGATAACAAGGCTGCCCGTCTTGTGGGGCAGGTGGATAATGAGAGACATATACTGAAAACCATAGAGCATGCTTCCTTTGACTGGAAAAACCGGTATTTTTATATGCCGGAGGACAGCGTCAAGCTGTATATTGGCAAAGCGCTCCAGGAAGAATATGATAGTGAGATATTTATGGACATTACGCTGAAGCATTATCCGCTCAGGGATTATAAATGTCTGTGGTCAGAAATGCAGAGCATTGTAAAATCATATGCCAAGGTGGGAAAGCGGAATCAGAATGCCATAGAACATGGTAAACTGGGCAAGCATATGATGCATCTTATCCGCCTTTACATGATGTGCCTGGATATTCTGGAGAAGGAACAGATTGTGACTTACCGGGAAAAGGAACACGACCTTCTTATGGATATCAGAAACGGCCGGTATCTGGACGGGAACCGGCAGCCGGTTCCGGAATTTTTCGAGATGGTAGATGAATATGAGAAGCGTCTGGATTATGCCCAGAAGAACACTTCGCTGCCGGAAGAACCGGATGTCAGGAAAATCAATGACTTTGTAGCCAGTGTAAATGAGAGGGTGGTAAAAGGTGAATTGTAATCATGAAGTGCCAATATCCGTGGCCTGCATTATAAAAGAATTGGAATTAAGAGGATGGGAGATTACAGGGGACCAGGACCTGAAAAAAGGACAACTGGCAGGATACCCTGTTTACGTTGGTGCCCGAGCTTAGGACCATGTACGGTTTTCAGCAGAATAATCCTTATCATGTCTACGATGTGTGGCAGCATACGGCAAAGGCGCTCAGAGCGGCAGGAGATGACCCTATTGTGGCGTTGACTGTATTGTTTCACGATATTGGAAAACCGGAATGTTACACCGAAGATGAGGACGGAAGGGGACATTTCTACGGACATGGCCCTGTTAGTGCTGCAATTACCAATCAGGTGATGAACCGGCTGAAATTTGACGAAGAAACCATTGGAATTGTGGTGGAGCTGGTCAGATACCACGATGCTGACCTTCACGAAAAGAGAAGGAGCATCAGGACATGGCTGGACCGTCTGGGAGAGAAACAGTTCCGGCGGTTGCTTGCGGTACGCCGGTGTGACGTGAGCGGCCAGAATCCTGTCTGTCTGGCGGAACGGCTGGCCAGGATAGACCGTTTGGAGGCCCTGCTTGATGAGGCTGTGGTGCAGGCCGGGCAGTTTCATGTTAAGGATTTGGATATTGATGGAAGCGATTTGATACAGATTGGCTATACGCCAGGCAGCGCCATTGGCAGCATTCTGTCTAAGCTGGCGGACCAGGTAGTGGAAGGAATGATGGAGAATAAAAGGGATATATTATTGCGGGAAGCTGGCCGGTGGCTGACAGGCGAATAGGCCGGGCCGTCACGTTGTGGCGGCCTTTTTGACATTAATTACCTTAAATATGTTTGGATTGCTAATTTTGGGACAAAATATAATAGAGAACAAATACCATGGGCAGGCGGCGAGTATCCGGCCCAGGCAGTTCAAACATTTTAAGGAGTAAATATGAAGCGAATCGTTATATTGGGAGCCATGGCCCTGACTATATCACTGGCAGTGCCAATGACAGTGCAGGCAGAAGAAAACGGGACAGATATGGTGCTCGCCGCAAAAAGCGTGGTGAGTGGATTCAAAACCGCTCTTCAGGACGCGGCCCATAGGACAATTAAGTTTGCTAACCAGGATGGAATCAATATTTATCAGGAACCCAGCACAGAGGCAGTGGTTTTGGACCAGGCATTTCTGAATACCTCCTTTGAGGTTTTGGGGGAATACGGCGATTGGTCAATGATAACAACAGAGGCCGGACATGCATATATAGAAACAAAATTTCTCTCCGGTATTGAGATACGGCGCCCTTCCTATTCGGAAGAGGACCTTTATATACTGGCGCATGTAATCTGTGGTGAGGCACAGAACTGTCCGGTTGATGAACAGCTGCTGGTAGGGTCCGTGGTATTAAACCGGGTGAATCACGGCCAGTTTCCCAACACCATCAAGGGCGTGGTGTTTGCACCGGGGCAGTATTCCTGCACCAGGGACGGGAATTATTATCGTGAACCCACAGCAAGCAATTGGGCCAATGCAAAGTGGCTTCTGGAAAATGGAAGCATTCTGCCGGGAAATGTGGTCTGGCAGTCGGGCGGCAGACAGGGCCGGGGAGAATATCTGAGGACCAGATATCACAGTTACTGTTATTGATGGCAGAAAATCAGATACTGGCGGATAGTCAAATGCCAGTACAGCACAGGCCGCACTGGCATTTGGATTAGGTCACAATACGGGTCAACGTGAATTTTCCGGGCTCCGTTTGAAGTACAGCAAACTGACTGTAGGATGTTCCGGAAGATTCATAGGGAGTTGCCTTGGCATCACGGCCCGGAGTGTGGACTGTGGCGGATACTTCTGTAAGGAGACAGACTCCGCGGCTGCCGGCAGTCCAGCTTCCCCATGGGGCTATCTCGTAATTATCATCAGAACAAAAGGCAGAAGCATACTTCACTTTTCCCTTTACGCAGAAATTCGTTGAGTTGACGATATGAACCTTTGAATAAGCCATATAAATACACATCCTTTACTGATTTATTATAGAAGCTTGTCTGGCTTCTAATCGTATAATATGCGGTCAGTATAAATGTGTGAAAATGTCAATAGCAAGGGAATGAGAAGAGGAATATAGTATTTTTAGGGTGATTTGTGTGAAAAAGGCGGGAGAACAGAGGGATTATCATAAAGAGGTATGGGAAGATCAGTGAAAGGTGAAGGAAAGATGCCTGAATATGAGAGGAGCCGGCACGAAGGAATCATGCCGGCTAAGTATGAGAGAATCTATATCAAAAGGAATAAGTCCTTGTTATGAAAAAGAGTATACATGGAAATTGTGACAAAAGTTTGAGCAGGAGCTAAATTAAGAATAAAATTCCTTAAGGAATAAACGGGATAAAGTTGATTTTTTATTTACATATTTCACTTTTTTTAAAAAATATGAATAATTGGAAAAATAGTACTTGATTTTCGTCTGGATTTATGGTATTATTTATGAGTGTCGGGGCATTAGCGCAGCTGGGAGCGCGCCACACTGGCAGTGTGGAGGTCACGGGTTCGAATCCCGTATGCTCCATTGGAGTAAGTATATAAAATGAGGGTTTTTCTATATACTATTAATCTATATTTGAAGAAAAGCCGTTCAAAGAACAAATTCAACTCATAGAAGCCCAACTGAAATAGTTTGATTTCAAGTAGCCTTAACCGGCTGCTTTTTTTGTTTTATATAAAATTACACGAATCAGCAATAGGATGCATAATGATTTGAAATAACAAAAGAGTATATGAACCATCAGGCCTTTGGTAAAGCCAGGAGCAAAGAGGTCCTTCATGAAGTTAAGATAATATTAAGAAAACCGGTAGAACATGGAATATATTGAAATTGTAGCGTATAATCGGAAGAGAAAATATAATATAAAGGGTGGAGAAAAGATGGAGTTATCAGTATTGGCGCATTATAAAAATATACTCGATTTAGTGCCATGTGGTATTTGCCAGGTTGCATTAGATGAGAATTTGACCATACTATATGCGAACCAATTATATTATGAAATCTATGGATATACCATGGAAATGGCTTTGGAAAAAGGATTCAAAAATGCCAGATTCATCCTGCCGGATTCGGATTATCCAGCTATCCGTCAGACTGTAATGAGGCATGTGGATCATGGGGACAGGAATTTTCAATTGGAATATCGTGGAGTGCACAGCTCAGGGGAATTTTTGTGGCTTTTGGTTCAATGCTCCTATGATCCGGACAGCCCGGACACAATGCTATGCTGCCTGGTGGATATTGCAGAACGGAAACGAATGGAAGAGGAACTCCGCATCAGTATGGAGGAGAGCCGGATTGCATTTGAACTGACGGATAAAATAATGTACGTTTTTGATGTTGCAGAGAGAAAGCTGCAACAGCCGGAACGGATAGCGGAGGAATTCGGTCTGCCGCCGGTTGGGGAGAACATACCGTACAGCGTGGCGGAATCAAGTGCAATTGATGAGACCAGCAAAAAAGATTATATTGAGTTTTATAACTCTATTATCCGAGGGGAAGCCAGGGGACATGCTGTGGTAAAAAAGCGCAGGACGGATGGCTCCTTCTGTTGGCATTCGGCCAGATTTTACACTATATTTGGAGAGGATGGAAAGCCGAAACGGGCAATTATTTCCTGTGAGGATATTACGGAGCAGCGTGAAAAAGAGCTGACATACCAAAAATGGAGCCAGTATTTTAAAACACAGGAAGGTAAGACAATCGGTTACTACGAGTATAATCTTACCCAAAACACGGTGGAGGAAGGGGCGGGCGATGAACCTCCAGACTATCTAAGGCCTCTGAAAAAATATACACAGATTGTCCATTACATTGCAAAACATTTTGTATATGAAGGGGACAGGGAGCGTTTTTACACCTTTTTCAACCGGGAGAGGCTATTAACCCGGTATTATGATGGACAAAGGGGTGGAAAACTGGATTATCGCAGGAAGAGAAATGATGGGAGCCTTTATTGGGTACGTGCCACAGTTCAACTCATTTCCGATCCATATAACAGTGATGTGAGGATCTTCATGATGACCCTGGATATTGATCGTGAAACAAAGGAGAATCTGCGCATTCACCAACAACTGGAGCAGGACAGAATGACGGGAATGCTCAACCGAGAGACCTTTGAGGAGAAGGTTTCAGAAATATTGGAGCGAAGCATGGAAACAAAGCAGCATGCCCTTATTATGCTGGATATTGACCAGTTCAAGAGGCATAATGACAGCCATGGACACCAGTTTGGAGATCAGGTCATTCAAGAGACTGCCCAGATTTTGAAAGGTTTTCTGCGGAAAAGCGACCTCTGCGGGCGGATGGGAGGAGATGAATTTATGGTATTCCTCAATGATA
>JAJQEA010000271.1:0-28035 GCA_021201905.1 Clostridia bacterium | reverse complement strand
CGGAGGCGGACGTAATCCCCAGAATTTCGTCCCTCTGCAGACGTTTGCAGCGGGAATATCCGGAAAAAGGGGAGGTTTCCTGTAGTTTGGGTGTGGTTTTTTATCCGCATGACGGTGTGGTTTTCAATGACCTTTACCATAAT
The DNA here is from genome assembly GCA_021201905.1 of Clostridia bacterium. GTDB lineage: Bacteria > Bacillota > Clostridia > Lachnospirales > Lachnospiraceae > Enterocloster. The sequence continues at coordinate 27,892 of JAJQEA010000271.1, read as the reverse complement.
GCGGATATTGCTCTGTACGATGCAAAACACGCCGGACGGGCAAATTTCAGAATATATGGAATGCAGTGAGATAAAAACTTTGAAAGCTGGGGGTCATTTCAAGTGGTAATTGCCAGGAAATATCCCATTATTAAATAGTTTCAGTGTCGCCGGGTATGATATGAAAGGATGAGGAACTATAAATAACCGGAATCTGCCGTCACACCTGATATCCGCAGCCCCATTTTTCTTCCCGATTCCTGCAGATTTTTCGGACAAAAATCATTGGGAGCCAGACCTACCAAATGGATGTATCAAGGATGTGTCAATTCCTTCCTGACTGAGACCTAACAGATGCTTCCAGAGATGCTATCCCTTCCATACATGGTATTTGACATTCAATACACAGCGTGCTATAATTAGTTCCAATAAAAGGGAGTAGCGAACCACCAAAAGGTGGATTTTAAATCGTCATCTCGGTGCCAGGAGGCACCCGTATAAAATGAAATGTGCAAGACTTTTATTGTGGCAGGGAGCCAGCCACTATAAAGGTCTTTTTTTCTCTGATGCAAAGCTGGCTATAATACCTGCCTCGCACAACAGCAAGGTATTGTTTATCGCAGAAAGGAGAACAGAATGGAGAGAAAAAGCAGACAACAGGAAATTAACGAGGCATTGATGGCAGCGGATATGGCATCCATGAGCCTGCAATAGGCGGAAGAACAGCAGCAAAATGCAAGCAGCTGGGGAGTCTGGGATATGCTGGGCGGAGGATTTTTTAGTACGATGTTTAAGCATAACCGGATGGATGAAGCCCAGGCAGCCATGAATGAGGCAAAAGGGGCATCTGCGAAGGTTAAAGAAGGAATTGCTGGATGTCAATCTGACCGGGGATTTAAAGATGGATGTGGGAAGTTTTCTGACTTTTGCCGATTACTTTTTTGACGGTATTATAGCTGACTGGATGGTGCAGTCCAAAATAGGGGATGCCTTGAATCAGGTCAGGGAAGCAAGACGGCAGGTGAGCTGCATTCGGAAACGGCTCCAGGAGATGAGACAGACGCTGGAAGCAGAACAGGAAGGGAGGTAAGCTTTATGGGATGTCTTGGAAATGTATTATGGTTTATATTCGGCGGATGTCTCAGCGGCCTGTCCTGGCTGCTGACAGGCTGCCTGTGGTGCATTACTATCATAGGAATACCGGTAGGGCTTCAGTGCTTTAAATTTGCGGGCCTGAGTTTCTTTCCCTTTGGAAGGGAAGTGGTATACGGCGGGGGAGCGGGATCCCTGCTCCTTAATATTATCTGGCTGCTGGTTTCCGGTTTGCCCCTGGCCATTGAGTCAGCTATCATTGGGGTGCTGCTTTGCATTACTGTCGTGGGCATACCCTTTGGCTTACAGCAGTTCAAGCTGGCAAAACTGGCCTTGATGCCCTTCGGAAGCCAGATTATCTAAAGGACTGGTATGAAAACAGGCCCCGGCAATCAGGTACAGCCGATGTAATTTTACAAAATGAAGGACAGAATGCCGGGATTTTGTTATACTAATGAATAAGAGATAGCGGGGAAGCGGACGCAGCTGTCAACATGCCTGTTTTACAGGGCATACTGGGAATCTGCGTCTGTTGTATTCCATATAGAGCCGGGATGCTATGTACAGCCGGAATCCCACGTCCAGCCGGCACCCCACGCGCAGCCGGCCGCCCGGTTATGGAACATACACTAAAAGAAACCGCCAAGTAAAAGAAAACACAGCAAACCAACGCACAGCGAATGAAAGTGAAGGGATGGATATGTCATCAAGAAAGATTACCATGGATGATATTGCCAATATGGCAGGGGTTACCAAGAGTACGGTGTCCAGATATTTTAACGGAGGCAGTGTAAAGGAGTCCACCAGGGAAAGAATTCAGGAAATCATAAGAGAGTATAATTATGAGCCCAATACATTTGCCAGGTTAAAGGCCAAGGAAAGCAATGTGATCGGAGTGGTTCTTCCCACCCTTAATTCCAAGGTGTCCAGCCGGGTGGTGACCAGCATCGGGCGCTACCTGAGGGAGCAGGGGTACGAAACGCTGATTAAGGACTCGGACCACAGCGTGGACCTGGAGCTTAAGAATATCCAAAGACTGATTACGCTGAAGGTGGACGGCATCATACTGAGCGCCATTACCATAACAGAGGCCCACAGAAACCTGATACAGGAAAGCCCTGTGCCCGTGGTCGTGGCGGCCCAGGAATATGACAGGGGAATTTCCATTGTCCACGATGACTACGGGGCGGGAAAGGCCATGGGAGTCCGTGTGGGAAGGGCAGCTCCGGCGCGTGTGGGGTACATGGGTGTGTCCGGCCTGGATGTGGCGGTGGGGATCAACCGTAAGCAGGGCGTGATGGACGGCCTGAAAGAGTGCGGCGTTACGAATGTGGTTACGGCCACCGGCGATTACAGCTATGCCAGCGGAATCCGCATGGCAGAGGAGATTCTGGACCAGGGCCCGGTAGACGCAATCATATGTGCCACGGACCGCCTGGCTTTTGGCGCGTACCATGTTTTGGGGGAGAGAGGTCTGAGGATTCCTGAGGATGTTTCCGTGGCGGGATTTGGCGGATATGATGAAAGCACCCTGTTAAAGCCTGAGCTGACCACCCTGCGTTTTGATTCCTATGGCTTGGGCTATCTGGGCGCGGAAACCATCCTTAAGATGATACATCGGGAACCGGTGCCAAAAAAGCAGATCGTGGATTACAGGATGATTGAAGGCGGTAGCCTTAAGGAATAAAGGGATTTTCTGGTATACAGGGTAAAACAGAGAAGGATATGTGAAAAGTGCACAAATTTCAAGGGGATTTTTTTACGCTTAAAAATGGAACCGGTGCCAATAAAATATTGACTTTGTGGGAGAAATGCCCTATTATATAAATATGGAACCGATGCCAAAACATTGAAGGAAAACATAGTAAGAAGAAGGGAAGGGAATATGATGGATTATGCAAAGACGGCAAGTCTGGTCATCAAGTACGTAGGCGGAAAAGACAACATTAAGTCAGTTACCCATTGTGCCACCAGGCTTCGTTTTCAACTCAGGGACAACGGGCTGCGAAAGGAGGACGCAATCAGCGACCTGGAAGGGGTAAAAGGCGTGTTTCTCACACAATCCCAGTTCCAGATTATATTTGGTTCCGGTATTGTGAACATGGTCTGCGATGAGGTGCAGAAACAGCTGGGCACACTGGAGGAAAAGCCGGAGGAAAAAGAAGAGGGAAAGGGAAATGTGGTCCAGCGTTTCATTAAAATGCTCAGTGACATTTTCGTGCCAATCATTCCCGCCATTGTGGCAGGCGGTCTTCTCATGGGCCTGAACAACCTGCTCACTTCACCGCTTATAAACGGGCGGTCCATTATTGAGCTGTACCCCATGTGGCAGGGGCTGGCCTCGGCCATCAACACCTTTGCAAACGCGCCCTTTACCTTTCTGCCGGTACTCATCGGCTTCAGCGCAACCAGGAAGTTTGGAGGAAATGCGTTTTTAGGTGCGGCCATGGGCATGATTATGGTTCATCCTGATTTGCTGAACGCATACCAGATTGGACTGGCACAGCCCCCTGTTTGGGATATCTTTGGTTTTCAGATAGCGGCCATCGGATATCAGGGAACAGTCCTTCCTGTTCTGGCTGTTTCATGGATTCTTGCCAATATCGAAAAACGGCTTCGCAAGGTAACGCCGTCCTGGCTGGATAACCTGACAACACCCCTTTTATCCATCCTGGTGACCTCTTTCCTTACCTTTATTTTTGTGGGACCTGTGCTCCGGGAAGCCGGTAATCTGCTGGCCGCAGGCATCACATGGCTGTACAATACGCTGGGGCCTGTGGGCGGAGCTCTCTTTGGATTTGCATACGCGCCTATTACCATGACCGGCATGCACCACAGCTTTATTGCCATTGAGACACAGCTATTGGCTGACAGCGCCCATACAGGCGGAAGCTTCATTTTTTCAACCGCAAGCATGAACAATGTGGCCCAGGGCGCCGCGGTCCTGGCAGTGCTTCTCATGACAAAGAATGACAAGATGAAATCCATCTGCTCTGCGTCCGGCATCTCCGCCCTGTTGGGAATTACGGAACCAGCTATGTTCGGCGTGACATTGAAACTGAAGTATCCATTCTATGCGGCTATGGCTGGTTCAGCGGCAGGAAGCGCCTATCTGGCAGCCACCAAGACACTGGCCCAGGCCTTGGGCGCAGCAGGACTTCCGGGCTTTATCTCCATGAAGCCGGACCACTATATGAATTTTGCCATTGGAATCATTTTATCCATGGGCGTTTCCTTTGCCCTTACCATGGTGTTCTGGAAAAAGTTTGCCCTTGACCAGCAGGACGGATCGGAGAAAAGGACGGTAAGCCGGGCCGGGGAAATAGAAGAGGCTTCGGAAATGGAAGTGCCGCAGGAAACCGTCACCGAGCTTTACGTTCCCATGAAGGGCCAGGTCCTGGATGTGGGCCAGTCCGCAGATGATGTGTTTGCATCCAGGGCCCTGGGGAATGGCGTGGCCATCAATCCGGCGGAGGGCATGGTATGTGCGCCCTGTGACGGCACCATAAGCCTGCTGTTTCCCACAAAGCATGCGGTGGGAATCACATCTGAGACAGGTGTGGAGGTGCTCATCCATATCGGAATCAATACGGTTCAGCTGGATGGGCAGGGATTTGAGGCGTTTGTGGCCCAGGGTGATAAGGTGAAGAAGGGCGATAGGCTGATTGCCGCTGACCTGGATTTGATTCGGGATAAGGGAATGAATCCGCAGACTATGATGATTCTGCCTGAGGGCGGAAATCTGGATGTGACCGTATATCCTGGTGAACAGGCAGACGGCGGGAGCGTGGCAGTGAAAGCGGTTAAGACAGTTAAGACGGCATAAACATGCTGTGGAGTCAGGGAGGAAGCAGCTTGAAGAAATATGAGAAGGTCCGCAGAGAGGACTATGAAGCATGGTACCGGGAAAACCGGGGCTACAGGGAAAGGGTCAGGGCGGATGAAAACCGCCTGGCCTACCACCTGATGCCTGAAACAGGATGGCTGAACGACCCAAACGGGCTCTGCCAGTTTCAGGGACTGTACCATATTTATTACCAGTACACACCCTTTGAGCCTACAGGGGAGATTAAGCTCTGGGGTCACTATACCACACGGGATTTCATCCATTATAAACAGGAGGAGCCGGCCCTTTTTCCGGACCAGGACATGGACGCCCACGGCGTATATTCCGGTTCTGCTTATGTGGAGGGCAATACCATCCACTATTTTTACACGGGAAATGTAAAGCTGTTTGACAGGGATGATTACGATTATATCATGAGCGGCCGGGTGAGCAATACCATTCATTTTACCAGCCAGGACGGATATCATTTTTCTGCCAAAGAACTGGTCCTGAATCACAAGGATTATCCGGCTGACATGAGCTGTCACATAAGGGACCCCAAGGTGTTTAAAAAGGGAGAGTTTTACTATATGGTTCTGGGGGCAAGGGACGCCCGGAGCCGGGGAACGGTCCTTGTGTACCGGTCAATGGATTTAATCAAATGGGAGTATTTTAATAGAATCACTGGGAAAGAACCATTTGGATATATGTGGGAATGTCCGGATTTGTTCTGTCTGGATGACCAGCTCTGCCTGATCTGCTGCCCGCAGGGCGTAAAGGCCATGGGAACAGAGTATCAGAATGTGCACCAGTGCACGGTTTTTTGCCTGGATTATGATTTTGGGGAAAATACCTTCAGGCTGAAATCGGAATTACCAGCAATGGTGGACAGGGGCTTTGACTTTTATGCGCCTCAGACCTTTCAGGATGAAAAGGGGCGGCATATTCTCATCGGCTGGATGGGGATACCGGATGCGGATTACACCAATCCAACGGTGCAGGCCGGATGGCAGCACGCCCTTACCATGCCGCGCCAGCTTCATATGAGAGAAGGACGTCTTTTGCAGCAGCCGCTGGAGGAGATGGAGGAGATTCGCCGGGACAGAAGGGATTATGATTTTGCAAAGCTTGAGAAGGGTGTGGAAACAGGACTTGTGTTTGAAGCGTGCATATCCTTACAAGCCTGCCGTGATATGCGCCTGACCCTCAGGGATGACGTCACATTATCCTATGAAAATGGCCTGCTGACCCTGGATATGGGAACCTGCGGAAGCGGCAGGACCAGACGCAGCGTCTCTCTGGAACAGCTTACGGGCCTGCGGGTATTTTCAGACACCACCTCTTTGGAAATATTTGTAAATGATGGCCGGGAGGTCTTTACCACAAGGGTATACGGCACCCATCCCGGCATGAGGATAGAGGGGAACTGTTCCGGAAGTGGAACTGTCTATGAATTGAACGGTTTTATATATGAATAGAAAGTGTCTGTATGCTGGAGTTTCAGGCCTGCCCGGGATGTTTACGGGCAGGCCTTTCCCATATGAGGGATTCTTTGAACAGTAACAGAGTCCTTTTTGCCGAAAAAAAGGTGAGGCAACGAATGTGGAAATATGGTATTCTGTATGTGAACAGGGAAATCAAAGGTACAAATAAGCTAAAAGGAGCTGCAATATGAGAAAGAAGAAAGCTGTTTTATATTTTGCCGCAGCCGCAGCTGCGGTTAGCATTGGACTCGTTGCGTGTTCGTCTGGCACAGGCGCGGGGAGGGAGACGGTAATATCCGCGCCAGCCGGACAGGACACAGCCGTGAATGAGACACAGGGGATTGGATTGCCAGGTCAGGAGTCATCGGAACAAACGGAGGGCGGGGACCAGTCCAAAGAGAAGGTTTCAGGCCGGAGTGAGCAGGCAGAAAGTGACATAAAGACGGGAACGGAAAAAGCCCCTGTTCTGCGTCTGAAGCTGCCGGAGGACGAAACCATATGCAGCAGTCCCGCCGTGATCCGGGAGGATGGGACTACCATACAGATTCAGTTTCATGATGAGACCACACAGTCGGACGCCATGGCCTGGGCTTCCCTGGAGGCAGGAGGGGGACCTTCGGAATACTATGTGCTGGACGAGGAGGGAACGGAACGTCAGGAGGTTTTGGCGGGAGAAAAAATACGGGTGGAAATGACAATCCGAAAGACAGTGGAAAACTCCGATATCCACGGAATACTGGTTTCCTGGAATTATGAGGGTGTGTTCTATGAACTTTGGGAGGACGATGCCAGGGAGAGTGCGGATGCTGTGGTAGACATGGCAGCTGCCATTGCTGCCCGGAGCGCAGAGGACTAGGACAGTGAGCCGTGGTGCAGGTTAAAGAAACTGATCCGTTTCGGAACGTTTATAGGATATGATGTCATTGATGTCGCAGTCCAGGATGCGGCAGAGGTCATTGAGCGTCGTGGTGCTCAGGGGCTTGTTCTTCCGGAGCCTGTCTATGGTGGAGCTTGACAGGTTGTGATTATAGATTAAGGTGTAGGTGGATTCATCAGAATTCTTGAGCGTGTTCCAAAAAGGTTCATATGTAATCACGGTGTATCCTCTTTTCTTACGTGTATATTATATAAATAGAAAAATAAGGTAATTTTAGTTTACCTAAAAAAATGGCTCATTTCCCGGATATGCAGAATTTGCCTACAAAAAAGGTGAAAAATTCCATTTTAACCGTAAGGGGAGAGGGGACGGACGTATGTCAGGCGGTCAGAATCCATTGCCCCATTGTCCTGCATGTTCCTTAGAATCTATCTAAAGAACGCTGGAATCAGAGTATTTCCCCAGGGCTTTTAAGGAAAATGTAAGACAGTGTAAGGAGAAAAGGACTTGCTTTTTTCATAAAAGTTTGTATAATGAAATAACGGAGTGAAACTAAGCATGTAATGTTCAGTTATCAGGCTTATGAATCCAGGAGGCAGAGTAGAATGAAAGTCAGGAAGGTACTGGGCGGCTTTGCATGGGCCATGCTGGCAGCAATGCTGATTTTGGTGAACGCAATGGCGGCTAACGGGGATGATTTGTTCGACCAGACAGAGAATTCCAATGTATCAGCGGTGATTCAGTATCAGCAGTGATTCAAGGGGTGATACAGCGGCGAAGCAGTATTTTTTGAAGTTCAGCAGTTATGAGGAGAGACCGGCACGGTTGCTGGTCTTTTTTAATGCAATGAAAGCAGACTCCATTGTTTTTAACAAATCACAGGGAAGGCCACAGCAAGTTTTGCAATGTATTTAACAAAAAGGGATATGGATTATTCGCCCGCAGGGTGGTAATATTAAATCATGAAATCGACGAACACAGGAGGGAAAGGTTATGCATTTATTAGACAGTGAACTGAGGAATAAGGAAGAGTGGGAAGCGGCAGAAATAGAACTTCCAAAATTTGACAGGGAAGCAATGAAGGCAGCTACCAGGGAGTGTCCGCAGTGGATGCATTTCGGAGCAGGCAATATCTTCCGCGCATTTCCGGCAGCATGCCAGCAGAAGCTGCTGAACGATGGTGTTGAAAAGACCGGCATCATTGTGGCGGAAGGTTATGACTATGAAATCATCAAGAAGGCATACAGGCCTCAGGACGACTTAAGCCTCCTGGTCACACTGAAGGCCAACGGTACCATTGAAAAGACCGTGATTGGAAGCCTTGCACAATCCCTGACCGTGGACCGCCATGATGAGGCTGACTGGAACCGTTTAAAGGATATCTTTGCCAGCAAGACGCTGCAGATGGTCAGCTTCACGATTACGGAAAAAGGTTACAGCATCACTTCGTCAGACGGTTCCTTCCGCCCGGATGTAAAGGCTGATTTTGAGGCTGGCCCGGAACAGGCGGACAGCTATATCGGCAAGCTGGCGGCCCTGTGTTACTGGAGATACACCCATGGGGCAGCTCCGCTGGCGCTGGTAAGCATGGATAACTGTTCCCACAACGGCGACAAGCTGTACGCGGCTGTGGACGCTTATGCAAAGGCATGGACAGAGAACGGCAAGGCGGACAAGGGATTCCTGGAGTATATTGAGAATCCGGCCCATGTTTCCTTCCCGTGGAGCATGATTGACAAAATTACCCCACGTCCGGATGACAGCGTAAAGAAGATGCTGGAGGAGGCCGGCTTCACAGATACAGAGAGCATTGTCACCAGCAAGAACACATATGTGGCTCCCTTTGTAAATGCAGAGGAGGCTGAGTATCTGGTTATTGAGGACGCATTCCCCAACGGACGCCCCATGCTTGAGAAGGCAGGCGTCATGTTTACCACCAGGGATACCGTTGAAAAGGTGGAGCGCATGAAGGTGTGCACCTGCCTGAATCCTCTTCACACCACCCTGGCCGTATACGGCTGTCTCCTGGGCTACACCAAGATCAGCGAGGAGATGAAGGACGCAGATCTGGTGAAGCTGGTGGAGATCATCGGCTATAAAGAAGGACTTCCCGTGGTTACGGATCCCGGCATCCTTTCTCCCAAGAAGTTTATTGACGAGGTATTACAGATTCGCGTTCCCAATCCATTTATGCCTGATACGCCCCAGAGAATTGCATGCGATACCTCCCAGAAGCTGTCCATCCGTTTCGGCGAAACCATTAAGGAGTATATGGCAAGGCCTGAGCTGGATGTGAAGTCCCTTAAGTTCATACCTATGGTTCAGGCAGGCTGGTGCCGTTACCTGTTGGGGGTGGACGATGAGGGCAATTCCTTTACCATGAGCCCGGACCCCATGTATGAGGGCCTGGCTGAGAAGCTGCAGGGTGTGAAGGTGGGAGAACCCTGTAATGTACACCAAGTGCTTCAGCCTATTTTAAGCGATGCCAAGATATTCGGAGTGGACCTGTATGAGGCAGGGCTGGGCGAATATGTGGAGAGCATTTTCGCTGAGCTGACAGCAGGCAGGGGCGCTGTAAGAGCCGCCCTTCAGAAACACCTGGCAGAGGCATAATCATATACCTGTATGAGTATATCTGTATAGGTTATCATATGGGTTCCGGCCTGAGGCCGGCCCGTCACACGCCCGGACAATGGCATACAGCCGCTGTCCGGGCGTTTTGTGTTGCAAATGGCAGACATTGGTTTTTACAAAAAGTGGGAGAAATTAATGAAATTGTAACAAAAAAGTCATATTTTATATACAAAACAGGAAGAATATGGTATTATAGTGGGAACGAACGGATGTTTATGTCTGATTCACTGAACTTACAGGCATTTGCCTTTTTGATATAGATTAAGAATGGAAATGGGAATTTCCAGGAATCATAAGATAATTGGGAAAGACAGAGGTTACGTATGAAAAGGTGGATAGCAGCAGGCATATTGATCCTTGCATTGACAGGATGTTCCCGGTATGAACCGGCAAAGGAGATGACCAGAGCCCAGGAGGAGGCCGCGCAGCCTGAGGCGGCAGAATCGCAGTCCGGGCAGGAGACCCAGGAGGCAAAGGCGGCTGATTCGGAGGTCATCACCATTTCCTCATATCCCCTCAGGAACCCGGTGAGGGTGAAGGGCATCTATGTGTCCGCCTATGTGGCCGGCACCGGCGATATGATGGATAAAATCATTGAGGAGATTGACCGGACGGAGCTCAATGCAGTGGTCATTGATGTAAAGGACGACCAGGGAAGGATTACCTATGCCATGGATTCCCCTACGGTAAATGAGATAGGGGCCTGCCAGGTTTTTATCCGGGACATGCCGGCTCTTATGGCAAAGCTTAAGGAGCACGGAATCTATACCATAGCCAGGGTGGTGGCCTTCAGGGACCCCTATCTGGCGGAACAGAAGCCGGAATGGAGCCTTCATGTGGTGGATGGGAAAATTTACCGGGATAATAAGGGCCTTGCCTGGGTAAATCCCTATAAGAAGGAAGTCTGGGATTATCTGGTCGAGGTGGGGAAAAAGGCCGGCGAGGTGGGATTTGACGAGATTCAGTTCGATTACATCCGCTTTGCCGTGGACAGGACCATGAATGACGTGGTATTCGATGATGCAGATACCCAGGGGCGCAATAAGACCCAGGCAATCACGGAATTCATCAGCTATGCGCACGATGAGCTGGCAAGGGAAGGACTCTTTGTGTCGGCTGACGTATTCGGCACCATCATGCGCAGCGAGGAGGACGCGTCTGCCGTGGGCCAGGAATACGAGGATATGGCGGAGCAGCTGGACTATATATGCCCCATGATTTATCCATCCCACTATGGGCCGGGAAGTTTTGGAATAGAGTATCCAGATACCCAGCCTTATGATACAATATTAAATGCATTGAATGGTTCCAGGGAGCTTCTGGCCGCGTCCGCGAAGGATGACGCGCCCCAGGCTGTGGTAAGGCCGTGGCTTCAGGACTTTACGGCGTCCTATCTGGAACACTATATTAAATATGGCGACGAACAGGTGAGGCAGCAGATTCAGGCTGTCTACGATGCCGGCTATGACCAGTGGATTCTCTGGGATGCAGGTGTCAGCTATCACTACGGCGGGCTGCTGACCCCGGAGGAAGCGGCAGAGGAGGACGGGCAAATCGCCCGGTAAAGGGGCAGAACATAAAGCCATATGAAAAGGATGGTGACAGGCATTGTTTGATTTAGAGGAAGAACTGAAGAAACTCCCGGCCAGCCCGGGAGTTTATCTTATGCACAATGACAGGGATGAGATCATATACGTGGGCAAGGCCATCAGTCTTAAAAACAGGGTCAGGCAGTATTTTCAGAGCAGCAGGAATAAGACGGCTAAGATTGAACAGATGGTGTCCCACATTGCGTGGTTTGAATATATCCTGACGGATTCCGAGCTGGAAGCCCTGGTGCTGGAGTGCAACCTGATTAAGGAGCACAGGCCCCGGTACAACACCATGTTAAAGGATGACAAAAGCTATCCCTATATCAAGGCAACTATGGGGGAGGATTTCCCCCGCCTTTTGTTTGCCAGGGATATGAAGAAGGACGGCAGGAGCCGTTACTTTGGTCCCTATACCAGCGCGGGGGCCGTGAAGGATACGCTGGATTTGATACACAAGTTGTACCGCATCAGGACCTGCAACCGGAACCTGCCAAAGGATACGGGAAAGGAGCGTCCATGCCTCAATTACCACATCAAGCAGTGTGACGCCCCATGCCAGGGATATATTTCCAGGGAGGAATACCAGTCCAGCTTCAGCCAGGCCCTGGACTTTTTAAACGGCAGATACGACCCTCTCATAAAGAGTCTCCAGGAAAAGATGCAGGCTGCCTCTGACAGCCTGGAGTTTGAACGGGCCATTGAGTACCGGGAGCTGTTAAACAGCGTGAAGCAGGTGGCGCAGAAGCAGAAGATAACCAGCAGCGGCATGGAGGACCGGGATATCGTGGCCATGGCCAGGGATGAGAGGGACGCGGTGGTACAGGTGTTCTTTATCCGGGAGGGCAAGCTGATCGGCAGGGACCATTTCCATATATCGGCTGCCACAGCAGAAAACGAAGGCGAGATTCTGGACAGCTTTGTAAAGCAGTTTTATGCGGGTACTCCGTTTATCCCAAGGGAGCTGTGGCTCCAGCACCCCCTGGGGGATGAGGAGGTCATCAGCCAGTGGCTGTCCGCCAAGCGGGGGCAGAAGGTAAGGCTGGTGGTTCCAAAAAAGGGGGAAAAGGAACGTCTGGTGGAGCTGGCGGCCAGGAATGCCGCTCTGGTGCTGTCCCAGGATAAGGAGCGGATCAAGAAAGATGAGCTTCGCACCATCGGGGCCATGAACCAGATTGGAGACCTCATTGGCATTGGAGGAATCCGGCGCATGGAGGCATATGATATCTCCAACACCAGCGGCGTGGAGTCTGTGGGATCCATGGTGGTATACGAGGACGGCAGGCCCAAGCGCAGCGATTACAGGAAATTCCGCATCAAGACGGTCCAGGGCCCCAATGACTACGCATCCATGGAGGAGGTGCTGACGCGCCGGTTTTCCCACGGCATGAGGGAAACGGAGGAACTGAAGGAAAAGGGGGCCGATTTGAGCCTGGGAAGTTTTACCAGATTTCCGGACCTGATCATGATGGACGGCGGCAGGGGCCAGGTGAATATAGCCCTGGAAGTCCTTGACAAGCTGGGGCTTTCCATTCCGGTGTGCGGTATGGTGAAGGATGATAACCACAGAACCAGGGGACTCTACTATAATAATGTGGAGGTGCCAATCGACCGGCATTCCGAAGGCTTCAGGCTCATCACCAGGATTCAGGATGAGGCCCACCGTTTTGCCATCGAATACCACAGAAGCCTCAGGGGAAAGGGCCAGGTAAAATCCATACTGGACGATATTCCCGGCATCGGGCCGGCCAGGAGGAAGGCTCTCATGCGCCATTTTAAGGATATAGAGGCGGTGAGAAGCACCTCGGTGGAGGACCTGGAGCAGACGCCCCAGATGAACCGCAGGTCGGCAGAAGCCGTGTACCGATTCTTCCATCCGCAGCCGGACGGAACCGAAAGCGGGGCGGAAAACGGAGTGGAAAACGGGGCCGCCGCAAGCCCGGATGAGGGGATTGGAATGGTTTCCCAGAATCTGGAAACGCAATGATAAAAATACATGACAACCGCATTAAATTATGATAGTATGATAGAAGTTAAACGAGAAGAAAAATGAGAAGTAAAACCAGGTCAAGGGGGTATTATCATGCATGGAGTAACCATATCGGAATTAATCGAGAAAATGAAGCTAAAAAACACCACGCCGGAGATTGACACGGACAAGATTGTGCTGACACATCCGGACGTGAACCGTCCCGCCCTGCAGCTCACGGGTTTCTTTGACCATTTTGACAGGGAGCGGGTTCAAATCATCGGATACGTAGAGCAGGCATATATTAATACCATGGACCAGGAGCAGAAGCGCCGGATGTACGATAAGCTCACATCCAGCCAGATTCCCTGTCTGGTGTTCAGCCGCGACCAGGAGCCGGATGAGGACCTGCTGGAATTCTGTAATTACTATGGCGTTCCCTGCCTTGTGTCTGATAAGACCACCTCTGCCCTGATGGCAGAAATCATCCGCTGGCTCAACGTGAAGCTGGCTCCCTGTATCAGTATCCACGGCGTCCTGATTGACGTATTCGGCGAGGGTGTGCTGATTATGGGCGAGAGCGGCATCGGCAAGAGCGAGGCTGCCCTGGAACTGATTAAGAGGGGACACCGTCTGGTGACGGATGACGTGGTGGAGATACGCCGGGTCAGCGATGACACCCTGATTGGAAGCGCCCCTGACATCACCAAGCATTTCATCGAACTGCGCGGCATCGGCATTATCGATGTAAAGACCTTATTCGGTGTGGAGAGCGTTAAGGATACCCAGTCCATAGACATGGTCATCAAGCTGGAGGACTGGAGCAAGGATAAGGAATACGACAGGCTGGGCCTGGAAGACCAGTACACGGAATTTTTGGGCAACCAGGTGGTATGCCACACCATCCCCATCCGTCCGGGACGCAACCTGGCCATTATCGTGGAGTCCGCGGCTGTCAACTACCGCCAGAAGAAGATGGGCTACAATGCAGCCCAGGAGCTGTACAACCGGGTACAGGCCAATCTTGGAAAGGGCCAGGAAAATTAAGTCTTAAGCGAGGAATGTATTTTGAATCTGGAACATATGTTGAAAGAGGTGCTTGTATCAGAAGGGTCGGCGTGCCATTTCATGGAACCCATGAGCAGCCACACCACCTTCCGCATCGGGGGGCCGGCGGAGGCCTATGTGTGCCCCGGCAATGAAGAGGAGCTGGGAAAGGTTATCTGCCTGTGCAGGGAACACGGTATTCCCTGGAGAGTGCTGGGAAATGGAAGCAATCTCCTGGTCAGCGACAGGGGAATCAAGGGCGTGGTCATTGCCATGGAGGGAAACTGGTGTTATGCCGGGGCAGAGGGCAGCCTTATCCGTGCCGGGGCAGGAGAGCTGCTGGGCCGTGTGGCCCGTGTGGCCCTGGAACACGGTCTGACCGGGATGGAATTTGCCGCAGGCATACCCGGCAGCGTCGGCGGTGCCCTGGTGATGAACGCAGGGGCCTATGGCTCTGAGATAAAGAATATCCTCAAGTCAGCCAGGGTCATGACAAATGAGGGAGAGGTGCTGGAGCTTTCCCGGGATGAACTGGAGCTGGGATACCGCACCAGCTGTATCCCTGACAGGGGATATACGGTGCTGGAGGCATCCTTTTGGCTGGAGCCGGGGGATCGGGCGGCGATTGAGGCCCGGATGAAGGAACTGGCGGCCAGACGGAGGGAGAAACAGCCCTTGGAATATCCCAGCGCAGGCAGCACCTTTAAACGTCCTCAGGGACATTTTGCAGGCAAGCTCATCGAGGATGCCGGTCTCAGGGGATATGGCATGGGCGGCGCCAGGGTATCGGAGAAGCACTGCGGTTTTGTGATCAACGGCGGAAACGCCACTGCGTCCGATGTCATGGTCCTGTGCGGCCATATCAGAAAGACGGTGATGGAACAATCCGGCGTGGAGCTTGAGATGGAAGTGAAGCGCTGGGGGGAATTCTGATTTGAAATGCTAATCTTACGTAACTGAGGTGGACGGATGAAGCTTGTGATTGTAACCGGAATGTCCGGGGCAGGCAAGACAATTGCACTGAAAATGCTGGAGGATTTGGGCTTTTACTGTGTGGATAACCTGCCCATATCCCTGGTGGATAAATTTGCCCAGCTGGCGGCGGCCGGCAACGACATCAGCCAGGCCGCCCTGGGCATAGACATCCGCAGCGGCGAGGAACTGAGCCAGCTGGATGCTGTTTTCAGGGGCTGGAAGGAACTGGGAATGGATTACCAGATTCTGTTCCTGGATGCCAATGACGGGGTCCTGATTAAGCGGTACAAGGAAACCCGCCGCAGCCATCCACTGGCCGGGACAGGCAGGCTGGACAAGGGAATTGAGAAGGAGAGGGTCAAGCTGGCCTTTCTCAAGAAGGATGCGGATTTTATCATTGACACCAGCAAGCTTCTCACCAGGGAGCTGCGGCAGGAGCTGGAGAAAATATTCCTCAAACACCAGGAGTACTGCAACATGTACGTCACGGTCCTCTCCTTTGGTTTTAAGTACGGGATTCCGGAGGATGCGGACCTGGTTTTCGATGTGCGCTTTCTGCCCAATCCCTACTATGTGGAGGAACTGCGCCCGCTGACAGGGGAGGAACAGTCTGTCCGGGACTATGTGATGCAGGGAGGCACCTGCGCCCAGTTTCTGGACAAGCTCTATGATATGATGGATTTCCTCCTGCCCAATTATATCAATGAAGGAAAGAACCAGCTGGTGGTGGCGGTGGGATGCACCGGAGGCAAGCACCGCTCCGTGACGGTTGCCAGGGCCCTTTTCGGCCACCTGACCGCCAGGGCCGAATACGGCATCAAAATGGAACACAGGGACATCGACAAAGACAATAAAAGGAAGTAGCGGACATGTCATTTTCTTCCAACGTAAAAGACGAGCTGTCCAGGCAGATGCCCGGGGCTCGCCACTGCCAGATAGCAGAAACAGCAGCTATCCTGAGTCTGTGCGGCCGGGTGAAGATATCGGCCTCAGACCGTTTTTGGATTGAAATCCATACGGAAAATGTGGCAGTTGCAAGAAAGTACTTTACATTATTGAAAAAAACATTTAATATAAGAACTGATGTCTCGATTCGCAGTGGGATTAATCCCGGACGGAGCAGGACATACATCGTAGCAGTCAGGGAACATGAGGAAGCCCTCAAGGTCCTGCAGGCAGTGAAGCTCATCAATTCCCAGGGGGAAATTGGTGAAAACCTTTCCCTGATTCGGAATGTGGTTCTTCAGAATGCCTGCTGCAGACGGGCTTTCATACGTGGCGCCTTCCTGGCGGCCGGCTCCATCAGCGCCCCGGAGAAGTTCTACCACTTTGAAATCGTGTGTCCCACCGAGCCAAAGGCGGAGCAGCTCAAAAACATCATTGCCACCTTTGATATTGAGGCCAAGATAGTGCCCAGGAAGAAGTACTATGGGGTCTATATCAAGGAGGGCAGCCAGATTGGGGACATCCTTAATGTGATGGAGGCCCCGGTATCCCTTATGGAGCTGGAGAATATCCGCATTGTCAAGGAGATGAGGGGCAGCGTAAACCGCCAGGTCAACTGCGAGACTGCCAATATCAATAAGACCGTGTCAGCTGCGGTAAAACAGATAGAGGACATCCGTTTCATCCAGTCTGTTGCCGGTCTTTCGGGTCTGCCTGAGAGTCTTCAGGAGATGGCCCGCATACGGCTGGAACGGCCGGAGGCGACCTTAAAGGAATTGAGGGAGGCCCTGGAACCGCCTGTGGGTAAATCAGGCGTGAACCACCGTTTGAGGAAATTAAGCCTTGTGGCCGAGGAGCTGCGCCAGCAGTATCCAGACCGTAATACATCAAGTTTGCAATAGTTTTATCAAGTACGAATCAGTACGGGCACCTGAATGGCAGTCGGGATGCGGCCAGATTGGAACATGACCATTGGAACGTATCAGGGGCTGTGAACCATTCAAAGGAATGAGGAGGATTATTATGGTAAAGAAATTGATTACAGTTGAATTGGCATCAGGACTTGAGGCGAGACCGGCAGCTATGCTTGTGCAGGTAGCCAGTCAGTACGAAAGCGCGATTTACCTGGAAGCAGAGGCAAAGCGTGTGAATGCCAAGAGCATCATGGGAATGATGACCCTCTGTCTGACCGCAGGCGAATCCATTTTGGTGGAAGCCGACGGAAAGGATGAAGAAGCAGCTGTAACTGAAATTGAGAAGTATCTGAAAAACCAGTAACTACCAGTCCGTTTGTTTGGAGAGATAGATAATGGGAATCAGGCAGGACTTGCCTGGTTCTCTTTTCTTTTATCCGGATTTATGATAAACTGTTACTCGAATGATACCCCAAGGATAAGGAGAGAATAGGGAATGGCATTTACCCATTTGCACGTCCATACGGAATACAGCCTTCTGGACGGTTCCTGTAAAATCAAGGAGCTGACAGCCAGGGCAAAGGAGCTTGGCATGGACAGCATGGCTGTCACGGACCATGGTGTGATGTATGGAGTCATTGATTTTTATAAAGCTGCCAGGGAGGCCGGCATCAAGCCCATACTGGGATGCGAGGTCTATGTGGCCCCGGGCTCCCGCTTTGACAGGGAAACCGTAAGCGGCGAGGACCGGTATTACCACCTGGTGCTGCTGGCAGAGAACAACAAGGGTTATGAAAACCTGATGAAAATTGTGTCCAAGGGGTTTGTGGACGGATTTTACTATAAACCCAGGGTGGACTATGAGGTGCTGCGGACCTACCATGAGGGAATCATTGCCCTCAGCGCCTGCCTGGCAGGAGAGGTGCAGCGCTGCCTGACCAGGGGAATGTATGAGGAGGCCGTCAGGGCGTCCGAGAAGTATGTGGACATATTCGGAAAGGACAACTTCTTCCTGGAGCTTCAGGACCACGGGCTGCCGGACCAGAAGCTGGTAAACCAGGGCCTGATGCGCATGAGCAGGGACACGGGCCTTAAGCTGGTGGCCACCAACGATATCCATTACACCTATGCCGAGGATGAGAAGGCCCATGATATCCTTCTGTGCATCCAGACCGGCAAGAAGGTGGCGGATGAGGACAGGATGCGCTACGAAGGCGGCCAGTACTACTGTAAGTCCGAGGAGGAAATGCGGGCCCTGTTCCCCTATGCGCCTGAGGCCATTGAAAACACCCATATGATAGCGGAGCGCTGCAGTGTGGAGATTGAGTTCGGGGTCACCAAGCTTCCAAAATACGAGGTGCCTGAGGGCTTTGATTCCTGGAGCTACTTAAACCATCTGTGCCGTGAGGGCTTTAAGACACGTTACCCGGATGACGACGGAACACTGAGCAGCCGGCTGGACTATGAGCTGGAGGTGATCCGCTCCATGGGATACGTGGATTATTTCCTCATCGTGTGGGATTTTATCAACTACGCTCGTTCCCAGGACATTATCGTGGGGCCCGGGCGGGGTTCCGCCGCAGGAAGCATTGTAAGCTACACCCTGGGAATTACCAATATCGATCCGGTGCGTTATAATCTTCTCTTTGAGCGTTTCCTGAACCCGGAGCGCGTGTCCATGCCCGATATTGATATTGACTTTTGCTATGAGCGGCGCCAGGAGGTCATTGACTACGTGGTGCGCAAATACGGCAAGGACCAGGTGGTGCAGATTGTCACTTTCGGTACCCTGGCCGCCAAGGGCGTTGTCCGGGATGTGGGGCGTGTGCTGGATTTGCCCTATTCCCTGTGCGACACCATTGCCAAGATGATTCCGGGGGATTTGGGGATGACGTTAGACAAGGCCCTGACCATGAATCCGGATCTTAAGAAGGCATACAATGAGGATGAACAGGTCCATTATCTCATTGACATGTCCAGGCGTCTGGAGGGACTGCCCAGGCATACCTCCATGCATGCGGCCGGAGTGGTGATTGGCAGCCGGTCCATTGACGAGTTTGTACCCCTGTCCAGGGCCTCCGACGGCACCATCACCACCCAGTTTACCATGACAACCATCGAGGAGCTGGGACTCCTCAAAATGGATTTTCTGGGGCTGCGGACCCTGACGGTGATCCAGAACGCGGTGCGGCTGGCTGAGAAGGACTACGGCATAACCATTGACATTGACCACATTGATTTTGACGATAAGAAGGTGCTGGAATCCATCGGAACAGGCAGGACAGAGGGCGTGTTCCAGCTGGAAAGCGCGGGGATGAAGAGCTTCATGAAGGAGCTTAAGGCGGAGAACCTGGAGGATATCATAGCAGGTATCTCCCTGTACCGTCCGGGCCCCATGGATTTTATACCCAAATATCTGAAGGGAAAGAACGACAGGGCTTCCATCACCTACGACTGCCCCCAGCTGGAGCCCATATTAAGCCCCACCTATGGCTGTATCGTGTACCAGGAGCAGGTGATGCAGATTGTCCGTGATTTGGCCGGATACACCATGGGACGCAGCGACCTGGTGCGCCGCGCCATGAGTAAGAAGAAAACGTCGGTCATGGAGAAGGAGCGCCAGAACTTTGTCTACGGCAGCCAGTCCGAAGGGGTTAAGGGCTGTGTGAACAACGGCATTGACGAAAAGACGGCAAACCACATCTACGATGAGATGATTGACTTTGCAAAATACGCCTTCAACAAGTCCCACGCAGCGGCTTACGCGGTGGTGTCCTACCAGACGGCCTACCTGAAATACTATTATCCCAGGGAGTTTATGGCCGCCCTCATGACATCAGTCATGGACAATGTGAGCAAATTTTCAGAGTATGTGCTGACCTGCCGCCGCATGATGGGCATTCCGGTGCTGCCGCCGGACATCAACGAGGGTGAGAGCGGCTTCTCCGTGTCAGGGGATGCTATCCGATACGGCCTGTCTGCCATCAAGAGCGTGGGCAAGCCTGTGACAGAGGTGATCCTGGCAGAGAGGGAGAGAAACGGCCCCTTCCGTTCCATGGAGGATTTCGTGGGGCGCATGAGCATGAAGGAAGTGAACAAGCGAACACTGGAAAACTTCATCAAGTCAGGCGCTCTGGATACCCTGCCCGGAACCAGACGGCAGAAGATGGCGGTGGCGCCCACCATGCTGGAGGAGAAGGCCAGGGAGAAAAAATCCATGTTTGAGGGGCAGCTAAGCCTTTTTGACATCGCGGGTGAGGAAGACAGAAACGAATTCCAGATTACATTTCCGGATGTGGGGGAATACTCAAAGGATGAGCTTCTCGCCTTTGAGAAGGAAATACTGGGAGTCTACATCAGCGGCCATCCCCTGGACGACTATGAGGAGACATGGAGGCGGAACATAACAGCCACCTCCGCCCAGTTCATCGTGGACGAGGAGACGGACGCGGCAGGGGTGGAGGACGGCTCCAGGGCTGTCATCGGCGGACTGGTGGCAGGCAAGACCGTAAAGACCACCAGGACCAACCAGCTTATGGCCTTCATAACCCTGGAGGACCTTCTGGGACCGGTGGAGGTCATCGTGTTCCCAAGGGATTACGAGGCCAACCGGGACCTTTTTACCGAGGATTCCAAGCTGTTCATCAGGGGAAGGGTGTCCATCGGTGACGATCCGGTGGGAAAGCTGGTGTGCGAGCAGGTGATTCCCTTTGACAGCGTACCCAAGGAGCTGTGGCTCCAGTTCCCGGATATGGAGACGTACCAGGCCGGGGAGCAGTGCCTTCTCACCTATCTGCGGTCCAGCGAGGGAAAGGACCGGGTGGTCATTTACCTCCAGAAGGAGAGGGCCAAGAAAGTCCTTCCGGCCAACTGGAATGTGCAGGTCACGCCCGGACTTTTGGAAGAGCTGGGAAAGGGACTTGGTGAAAAAAATATCAAAGTCGTAGAAAAAGGTCTTGAAAAGCTGGGGAAAATGAATTAGAATAGCGTTGGATATAGATGAGAGAATGAATGAGTGAGAGCGACGTCAGCACAGAAGTAATGCGTGTGCTTAATACAAGGAGGTAAATTGCTATGGCAAAGGCAGTGAAAACCATTGGAGTGCTTACCAGCGGAGGCGATGCGCCGGGAATGAACGCGGCTATCCGCGCGGTTGTAAGGACTGCTATCAATAAGGGCCTTAAGGTAAAGGGCATCATGCGCGGATACGCGGGCCTGCTGGAGGAGGAAATCGTGGATATGGAATCCACCAGCGTGTCTGACATCATCAACCGCGGCGGCACCATCCTTTACACGGCCAGATGTAAGGAGTTTACCACAGCGGAAGGCCAGCAGAAGGGCGCTGATATCTGCCGCAAGCATGGCATTGACGGAATGGTGGTCATCGGAGGAGACGGTTCCTTCCGGGGCGCGGGAAAGCTGTCCTCCCTGGGTATCAATACAATCGGCCTTCCGGGAACCATTGACCTGGATATTGCCTGTACCGATTACGCCATTGGTTTTGACACGGCTGTCAACACGGCCATGGAAGCAATTGATAAGATTCGCGACACCTCCACATCCCATGAGCGGTGTAGCATCGTGGAGGTTATGGGACGCAACGCCGGATACATCGCACTGTGGTGCGGCATTGGAAACGGAGCGGAGGATATCCTTCTCCCGGAGCGCTATGACGGCAATGAGCAGGCCCTGATTAACCGGATTATCGACAACCGCAGACGGGGCAAGAAACATAACATCATCATCAACGCGGAGGGAATCGGCCATTCCGGTTCCATGGCAAAGCGCATTGAGGCTGCCACAGGCATCGAGACAAGAGCCACCATCCTGGGCCACATGCAGCGCGGCGGAACGCCTACCTGTAAGGACAGGGTATACGCCTCCATCATGGGTGCCAAGGCGGCAGAGCTTCTGGCCGCGGGCAAGAGCAACCGTCTGGTGGCTTATAAGCACGGCGAGTTTGTGGATTTCGATATCCAGGAAGCCCTGAATATGACAAAGGACATCCCGGAGGAGCAGTATGAGATAGCCAAGATGCTGATCCGCTAATCCGCCAAGTGAGAACATAAACAACGATAGAATGGAAAGTCCGCCGCCTGTCACAGGCAGCGGACTTTTGTGGAGAGATGAGATGAAGGATACCACTGTGCTCTGCGGAGCCAATTCCTATGAACAGAAATATTATTTTAACCAGGATTTCAAATCCCTGCCCCAGTCCATAAGGGACGAGCTCCAGATCATGTGCGTGCTCTATACGGAGGATGTGGGCGGCGTGCTGACCATGGAATTTGACGAAAAGGGAAACCTGGAATTCAGGGTGACCTCGGAGGAGACGGATTATCTCTTTGACGAGATAGGAAGCGTCCTTAAAATCAAGCAGTACCAGGAAGAAAAAAAGGAAATGCTGGAAGCGCTGGAGCTGTATTACAGGACATTTTTCCTGGGCGAGGACATAGATATAGAGGATGACGGGGAAGATTAGATGAAACTTAGGATTGGAAACACAGTTCTTGAGAATAATGTAATACTGGCGCCCATGGCGGGTGTCACGGACCTGCCCTTCCGTGTGCTGTGCCGGGAACAGGGAGCGGGCTGCGTGGTGACGGAGATGGTCAGCGCAAAGGCGATTCTGTACAACAACCGAAACACCAGGGAACTGCTGCAGATTGACCCGGCCGAGCGCCCCGCCGCCGTGCAGCTCTTTGGCTCGGACCCGGACATTATGGCGGAGATTGCGGCCAGGCTGGAGGAAGGACCCTATGATTACATTGACGTGAACATGGGATGTCCTGTGCCGAAGATCGTCAACAACGGCGAAGGATCCGCGCTGATGAAGAACCCGGAACAGGCAGAAAAAGTGCTGACAGCTATGGTGAAGGCGGTGAAGAAGCCTGTGACCGTGAAATTCCGAAAGGGATTTAACGACCTCTCTGTCAACGCCGTGGAATTTGCAAAGATGGCGGAGAGCTGCGGCGTGGCTGCGGTGGCTGTCCACGGGCGCACAAGGGAGCAGTATTATTCCGGCAGGGTGGACTGGGACATCATCCGTCAGGTGAAGGAGGCGGTGCGGATCCCTGTCATTGGAAATGGGGATATCTTTACGCCGGAGGACGCCGGGAGGATGCTTAAGGAGACAGAGTGCGACGGCATCATGGTGGCCAGGGGAGCCAAGGGCAATCCGTGGCTGTTTGGCCGGATTAACCATTATCTGGATACAGGGGAGGTCTTTCCGGGACCGTCCGTGGCTGAGATAAAGGCCATGATTCTGCGCCACGGCCGCATGCTGGTCCGGTTCAAGGGAGAAGGGGTCGCCATGCGGGAGATGAGAGGCCATATGGCCTGGTATACAAAAGGAATGCCCCACTCAGCCACCCTCAGGAATGAAATCAACCAGGTGGAGACATTGGAGGGGTTCGTGGAGCTTCTGGACAGGAAAATCCAATCTTGACAATGGACACATTTTCCTATATAATATTTAAAATGTGTGGACATTAAGAATGATACTCAAGTGAAATCAACATAAATTAAGAATTAAAGGAAGGAAGCAGGTAAGATGGCAGATAAGAAACATATTTTGACATATGCCGGACTCAAACAGTACGAAGATGAACTGCAGAATCTGAAAGTTGTCAAGAGAAAAGAAGTTGCGCAGAAGATTAAGGAAGCAAGAGAGCAGGGCGATTTGTCCGAGAATGCAGAGTATAACGCAGCCAAGGATGAGCAGAGGGACATTGAACTGCGCATCGAGGAACTGGAGAAGCTTCTTAAGAACGCCGAGGTCGTGGTAGAGGATGAAATCGACCTGGATAAGATTAATATCGGATGTAAGGTAAAGCTTCTGGATGTGGAGTATGACGAGGAGATGGAATTCTATATCGTTGGTTCCACCGAGGCCAACAGCCTGCAGAATAAGATAAGCAACGAATCACCGGTAGGCCGCGCCCTGATTGGCAAGGTTGTGGGTGACAGCGTAGACGTGGAGACCCAGGCAGGGGATATCCAGTATAAGGTGCTGGAAATCCAGAGGGTTTCATAAATCTGACACAAAGGAGTTAAGAACGTGGGAGAACAGCAGAAGGTAAATCAGGCAGATACAGATTTGAATCACGTGCTGAAGGCGCGCAGGGATAAGCTGGCGGAGCTTCAGGCGGCTGGAAAGGATCCTTTCCAGATTACAAAATATGATGTGACTGCCCACAGCATGGATATCAAGGATAACTATGAGCAGTGGGAGGGGAAGGAAGCAGCCATTGCCGGCCGTATGATGTTCAAACGCGTCATGGGTAAGGCTTCTTTCTGCAATGTACAGGATTTAAAAGGCAGCATCCAGGTCTATGCGGCAAGGGACAGCGTGGGTGAGGAATCTTACAAGGATTTCAAGAAAATGGACATCGGTGATATCGTGGGGGTAAAGGGAACTGCCTTTACCACCAAGACAGGGGAGATATCCATTCATGCAACGGAGGTAACCCTTCTTTCCAAGAGCCTTCAGGTGCTTCCTGAGAAGTTCCATGGCCTGACGGATACGGATATGCGCTACCGCCAGCGCTACGTGGACCTGATCATGAACGCGGAGGTGAAGGACACCTTCATCAAGCGTTCCAGAATTCTGGCTGCTATCCGGAAATATCTGGGCGGGGAGGGCTTCATGGAAGTGGAAACCCTTATGCTGGTTTCCAACGCCGGAGGCGCTGCCGCAAGGCCCTTTGAGACCCATTTCAATGCCCTGGATGAGGATTTAAAGCTTCGCATTTCCCTGGAGCTCTATCTGAAGAGGCTGATTGTAGGCGGACTTGAGAGGGTTTATGAGATTGGGCGTGTATTCCGCAACGAAGGCCTGGATACCAGGCACAACCCGGAGTTCACCCTGATGGAGCTGTATCAGGCGTATACGGATTACAACGGAATGATGGAGCTGACCGAGAAGCTGTACCGTTTTGTGGCTCAGGAGGTACTGGGTACCACCACCATTACTTATAAGGGCGTGGAGATGGATTTAGGCAAGCCCTTTGCCCGCATCACCATGGTGGACGCGGTTAAGAAGTATGCCGGAGTGGATTTTGACCAGATTCATACCCTGGAAGAGGCCAGAGCCATTGCCAAGGAAAAGGGAGTGGAGTTCGAGGGGCGCCATAAGAAGGGCGACATCCTAAACCTGTTCTTTGAGGAGTTTGCGGAGGAGCACCTGGTGCAGCCTACCTTTGTTCTGGACCATCCGGTGGAGATTTCTCCTCTGACCAAGAAAAAGCCGGGCAACCCGGACTACGTGGAGCGCTTCGAGTTCTTCATGAACGGCTGGGAGATGGCCAACGCCTACTCCGAAATCAATGACCCCATTGACCAGAGGGAGCGGTTCAGAGCCCAGGAGGAGCTTCTGGCCCAGGGCGACGAGGAAGCCAACCACATGGACGAGGACTTCTTAAATGCGCTGGAGGTAGGTATGCCTCCCACGGGAGGAATCGGATTCGGTATTGACCGTATGGTCATGCTGCTGACGGATTCACCGGCCATCAGGGATGTGCTGCTGTTCCCCACCATGAAGACGCTGGGCGGTTCTGACGCCTCCAAAAAGGAAGGCAAGGCGGCTGCTCCGGCTGCGCAGGCTGCAGAGCCGGCGAAGGACATTGATTTCTCAAAGGTGGAGATAGAGCCTCTGTTTAAGGATTTCGTGGATTTTGAGACCTTTGCAAAGTCTGACTACAGGGCTGTGAAGGTAAAAGAGTGCTCGGCAGTGCCCAAGAGCAAGAAGCTTCTCAAGTTCGTGCTGGACGACGGAAGCGGTCAGGACCGTGTGATTTTAAGCGGGATTCATGAATATTATGAGCCTGAGGAACTGGTGGGAAAGACAGCTATCGCAATCACCAATCTGCCGCCCCGCCCCATGATGGGCATTGATTCCTGCGGCATGCTCATATCTGCCGTTCATCATGAGGAAGGCGGGGAGCGCCTGCATCTTCTGATGGTGGATGACAGGATTCCTGCGGGAGCAAAGCTGTATTAAAGTTGGTATAAGTTTGTATAAACGTGTTCAGATAATGACCGGGGAGGGATTTGTGAAAATCCTGCCCCGGTTTTTTAATACGGCTCAGCACTTTTTATTAAGACAATCCGGCTCCCTCCTGTTATAATAAAATGAACCAGACCAGGAGGTGGCAAAATGAAAAACCAAAAGCATACAGTGAGAAAGGTCATTGATTATATTGAGGAACACCTGGAGGAGGAGCTGAACCTGGAACAGATAGCAGAGCATGCAGGTTATTCCAGGTTTCACCTGAACCGGATATTCATGGAAGAGACAGGATGCACGATCCACAAATATGTGCAGGAGCGCAGGCTTACCATGGCGGCAGAGAAGCTGGTGGATACGGATATGGACATCACACAGATTGCCTACGATGCAGGGTATCAGTCCCAGCAGGCATTTTCTCTCGCATTTAAACAGGTATATTTATGTCCGCCCGGAGCGTACAGAAAACGGGGGATCTATCTGCCTGCAAAGAAACGGATTCAAATGCGTCAGGTCTCCTGTTTTACAGTATACGGGGTTTATGACAGAAGGATGGGAGGGATTGCGGCGTGAGCACCATACCTTATGTGATTGAACAGACAGGAAGGGGAGAGAGAAGCTATGATATATATTCCAGGCTTTTGTCAGACCGGATTGTCTTTCTGGGCGAGGATGTCAATGACACATCCGCCAGCCTTATAATCGCACAACTGCTGTTTCTGGAATCCGCTGACCCGGACAAGGACATCCAGCTGTATATCAACAGTCCGGGAGGTTCGGTGACGGCTGGCTGGGCTGTGTACGACACCATGCAGTATATTAAATGTGACGTGTCAACCATCTGCCTCGGACTGGCAGCCAGCTTCGGGGCCTTTCTGCTGGCAGGAGGAACCCATGGAAAACGCATGACCCTTCCCAACTCCCAAATCATGATACACCAGCCCGCCATGCATGGAAATGGAATCCAGGGCCCTGCCAGTGACATTAAAATCATGTCGGATTACATGCAGAAGAGCAGACAGCGCTTAAACCAGGTTCTGGCCGCGAACACGGGCCATTCCGAGGAGGAAATTGCAAGGGATACGGAGCGGGATCATTTCATGAGCGCACAGGAGGCATTGGAGTATGGAATGATTGATTCCATCCTCACAAGGCGCCAATGATGTTAAATTTAATATGATAGATATATAAGCGCAGGCAGCTGAATCCTTCAGAAGCCTGCGCTTTTGCTGTTTTTGCACCCCGTTCCTATATGGAAAGCCCATATGCAACCCCGCATAAAGTATCAATGCCGGAAGAATGGCCGATGGCTGAGAATACCTTCAGGATCCCTTCGGAGGAAGGAAGGTCCGCCAGGCTGTTGACAGCCGGGCTGAAATGGCACTGCACAGAGCAGTCCAGGAAAGCGCGGCTGATATCGTTGGTGTCAAAACGGCGGGAGGTTATTTCCCTGCGAAGAGACAGGGCAAAGGGATGGTTTTCCTTCCCACGGAGGATAAGCCCTGCCAGGACCCCGCACAGAAAATCATCGCCGCTGGGCGTAAGGCCTATCCC
>JAJQEA010000405.1 GCA_021201905.1 Clostridia bacterium | reverse complement strand
CTCTCAGGCTGGGATATCCCAGTCCCCTGCCGATGAGGATTCCCATGATGACGGCCACAATCAACCCCAGCCACGGCGTCAGATTTGTGTATCTGGTAAACAGGGCAGAGGAATAGGCGCCCAGCGCAAAGATTCCCGCTGTACCCAGATTCATCTGACCGGTCAGACCAGTGATGAAATTCAGGCCTAAAACCACGATAATATTGATAAGGATGCGGTTGAGGACCATCATGTAGTAATCGTTTTTAATGAACATCGGCAGAAAAGCGCCAATCACAAGGGCTCCTACGGCGAAATGCAGTGATTTAAGTTTCAGTTTCTTCTTCATCTTCCCTTACTCCTTTCACGCCTTCTTGCCTAAGAATCCGCTGGGATGTACCAGCAGGAATATGATTAGCAGGACAAATGACACAATATCTTTGTAGACAGCCGGAAGAACCACCACCGCCAGATTTTCCACCGCTCCGATAAACAGACCGCCCAGGATGGCTCCCGGCAGGTATCCGAAGCCTCCGATGACTCCGGCCGAAAAACCTTTGAGTCCTATGCTGGCCGCCATGGTGGTGGATATATTGAACAGGGGTATAATCAGCATTCCGATGACGCTGCAAATGATGGCGCTGACTGCCGTTGTCACGCAGATATTCTGGGCCACATTGATGCCCATAAGGGCTGCGGCCTTTTTATTCTGGGCCACACAGCGCATTGCTTTTCCTATTTTTGTAAAATTCATAAACAGCTGGAGAGCCGCCACTACAAGGATTGCCACCACGCATATGATAACATTGGCCTTTGTGACCATGAGCGTACCGATCTTAATGGTACCGCTGAGCCAGTTCTCAATGGTGAAGGGAACAGGTCCATATATAAGTCGGATAGCCTCTGCCAGAATCCTGCCTAGCATCATGGTTCCCATGACAGCAAAGATATTGGAACGCATATGCCGCAGCGGATTGAAGATTCCGGAAGCGATTACAGACCCCAGTATCCCCATGAGCATGAAAGTAAGCACAATGGCTAAGGGTTTGTTCATGTTAAATTCAATGATAAAGGTAGCGGCAAATATATACGCCCCTACGGTGATGATTTTGTCATGGCTGAAGTTAAGCAGTCCTGTGGAATTCCATATCAGGGTATACTCGATGGCAACCAGGGCATAGATGAATCCCATGGCAATACCGCTTATCAATAGCTGAAGTATAGTGCCCACCATTTACCTCCTTTTCGTCATGACAGGGGCCGGATTCGGATCCAGGCCAGGTCCGTCCCCTGTCCTCCATAAGCCAGAAACTATTCCACAGAAACAGCTTTGATGAACTTGGGAACCTTGTTTTCAATCCGGGCCACATTGATATTGTGGACCAAATCATTATTCTCGTCGCAGGTGATGACTCCCACCGGCACCTTTAAGTCCTTAAGTCCCTTGACAGCTTCCATAACAGCCTTGCGGTCCGTGGTTCCTGCTGCTTTGATTCCTTCTAACAGGGCCACTGCGCCTCCATAATAGGACGCCGCGTATAATTCCGGTTCAATCTCATACTTTTTCTCAAAATTCTCCTTAAAGGTAACAAGGGTGGGATCGTCGCTGGTGGACACATAATCCGTCACTCCATACCAGCCTTCTATGTACTCTGCCTTGCACATATCGATTACCTGCTGCATGGTAACGCCCGGAGATGACACTACCTGCACATCCAGTCCCAGCTCGTAAATCTGGCGGGCATGGATTGCCAGCTCCGCGTCGTGGGTCCATATGATGACCGTATCCACGCCTGCATCCTTCATCTTCATGACCTGAGGCGTAAAGTCCTTGTCTCCTGTGTTGTGACCCTCCTCCACGTACTCCATGCCGTTGTCCGCGCAATATTGCTTGATAACGCCCTCTGCTCCTGTTCCGAAATCATCATTGTTAAAGAACAGACCCAGTTTTTTACAGCCAAGCTCCTTTGCGTAGGCTGCCGCCGCTTCCGCGAAAATACTGTCAGAGGCCCTGCAGCGGAACAGATAATCATTGTCCAGGGTGCTGATCTGCGGTGTGGTGCCGCCTGTAAAAGCAGCCACCCCTGCCTGCTTTACCACCGCCTCCACTGCCAGGGCGTTGGTGCTTCTGTGAGGTCCCACGATACCCACCACGCCTTCGCCAATCAGCTTATTGGCACAGGTAACAGCCATGTCCTGAAGGGTTTGGTCGTCCACGATGGTCAGTTCTATCTGCTTTCCATTGATACCGCCTGCTGCATTGTACTCGTCCACAGCCATCTGGACACCCTGGTTCATGCGCTCCCCGTTCAGCGGATTGTCTCCTGTCATCATAGAAATGAGGCCGATCTTGATGACATCTCCCTCATCCGCGGCAGACTCACCGCCGGAGGATGCCTGGGTATCCCCTGCCTGGGAACCTGCGCTGCCGGAAGGCGCCCCCTGCTGCCCTCCGCACGCTGCCAGTGACAATGCCAAGCTTACACTCAACGTAATTGCTGCCCATTTTTTCCACATAATACCTTCTCCTTTACTTTTTATTTTCTATGTTTTTAGTTACATGGTATACGTAATTACATGATATATTGGAAGCCATCCCGGATCTGTTCCAGAAGCTCCATATCATCGGGAATCGTCACACGGTGTACGTATGAAATCAGCTCCTCCAACCCTTCTTCCGGCACTCCGGCCTCCCTTATGCTGACAGGTATCCCCGCCTCCCTTAGAAAATCCTTTAATTCTTCAATTTCCGCCTCTGGTCTTTTGTTGACAGCCAGCTGGAGGGGCAGGGCCATGGCCACGATTTCCCCGTGAAGATATTTTTTTCTCACGTCCTTGTACATGTAGCAGACTGCATCATAAAAATTATGGGCGACAGCCAGCTACTTGCCTCCTATGGACAGGTCTGACACCATGCCGGTCAGCATGATATTCATGTTCACCATGTCATCCAGAAGCATACTGTCCTTCTTATCATCAAAATCCCTAAGGGCCTGCCTGGTGTCCCTCATGTACTTACTGTAGGTAAAATCCGCAATCTTTGTGGCTATTTCCGAGGTGGCAATCATGCCTTCGTCCTTCAGATGGGACATGGTAAAACTGAATTCCGGCTTTTTTGCCATGGCGTCCACGATGCCCGACACAAAATAACGCCTGGGGCAATCATTGACAACCAAATCCATGTCCATGATAACCCCGCTGATTTCATGGTTCAGGAAACCGCTGTGGTCCACATTCCCGTCCTCGCCGTATACCACATACAGCACGGCGTAGGCCGCACATGTGGCTGCGGATGTGGGTATGGTAAAGATACTGGCATCCGCCATATCTCCGGCAGCCTTGGCAATGTCTATGATACGGCCGCCCCCGATTCCTGCCACGATTTCAGCCCCCGATTCCCTGACCCTGGCAGCTACCTCTCCAAAACTCTTCTCCGTGGAAGGTCCCTCAAATATCTCTGACTGAAATGTAATCCCGGATTCCCTGAGGCTTTCCTCCAGGACCTGGCTGGTCTTTCCCTTCACCACCTGGTCCCCATACAGCAGGTAAGCCTTCTTTCCGAAAAATACCATCTCCTCTCCCGCACGCTTAAGTGCTCCATGGCACTGGATATAACGTCCAGCCCCCACCTGAATGTGTTTACCTTCAAACATCTCTGTCCTCTCCTTTAACGCAATTTTTAATTTGTTATGGCAAAATAATAAATTAAAAATTAAAATTTTTTATTTGAGAGTACACACTTTACCAAACTAAGTACCGGGCAGCCCATGAACTCATGACATGAATTCATGGAGACATGGATTGCCTGATGCTTAGCTTAACCGCAAGCTTCCTATTTAGATTACTGCATTTGTTACTTCTGATTGGTAATTATGTAGAATATGTTGTTTATATGGCCGGCAATCATCTTTTCAGACTGCTCCATATCCTTATTCCTTAAGTATTCCAGCAGCTTATAGTGGTCATCCACCGTGGAACGAAAATTCCTGTTTCTCAGAGGCAGCACAAGGTAGTTGGCCACCAGGAATTGTCCCTGTATCCTCTTATACAGCTCCGACAGATATTCATTTCTTGCCCCGGATACAAGAACACGGTGAAACCTCAGGTCTGTCTTGGACAGTTCCAGGAAATCCCCCTTATCCAGATACTCCTCACACTTTTTAGCACATATCTCTAACTGGTCAAGCAATGAAGACAGATCTCCTGTCTCTGAAAGAAAATGCTCGATGGCATGCTTTTCAATCATAAGCCTTACATCGCAGATATTCTTAATCTGGTTCTGGTCAAAGGTGGGAACCACCACACGCCCGTTGCTGAGCTTTTCCAGTACTCCGTCATTGACCAAAAGCTTTACAGCCTGAACCACCGGTGTTCTGCTGACTTCATACTTCTCGCATAAAACGTCAAGTGAGATAGCATCATCCATCTTATATTCACCGAGGATAAAACTATCAATAATCTGATCGTAGATAATCTTATCTAAATTCTTTTTTACCCTCATCTCAACAACTCCTTTGCTCGTACTATCATTATAAGGGATAGAATGAAATAATGCAATATTAAATTTTTAATTTTTAATTTATTTTTGTTGCTAATACACATTCCACCCCTGTTTATCCCGTTAATCTTTAGTCAATTTGCGAATTGTTATCTTTATCCCCCATTGATATACTGGTTATAATCTATAAATCGGCGCTGTATTGTATGCACAGCAGTGATGAGAGTGCCTGATATCACCGGAATTCACACAATTCAGCACACACCAACAGAAGCGGAGGATTTTGTATGAAACTGGAAAATATCTCAGATGTAAAAGCTTTTTTTGAAGCAGTAGACCAGTGTAAAGGAAAAATCGAACTGGTATCCCCGGAAGGCGACAGGATTAACCTCAAGTCAAAGCTAACCCAATATCTTTCCATTGCCAACATGTGTTCCAACGGATATATTAAGGAATTGGAACTGGTGGTTCATGAAAAGGAGGACATGGACCGGCTGATTGAATTCATGTTAAGCGGTGAAAACCTGAAATAGATTAGAATATAATACGGGCCGCCGGAACAGCTCACATCCCATTGTCCCCGACGGCCCGTTCTCTCCCGGCCAGTCCCGTATAATGATTGCATCACATCACAAGCTTGCGCGGAAAGGTCCTGCGCATGGCTCCTATCATCCTCTCATTGGGTTCAATCAGCACCTTAAAATGGTCCGGGCCCTTCTGGTATATGAGGGCATACACCTTGGCATCCTTTTTGCCCGACGAAAAATCCTTTATCTTCATGCCCTGCTTCTCATAATCCTTGAGCACAAAGGAATCAGCCGGCGCCACGATCTGGATGTCGTCCTTCTCACAGTCAAATATCTTCTTTCTCTTTGCCTTCCCCAGGATGCGGTCCACCGACAGGCCGCCCTCAGCAAACAGATATTCAAACTCCACGCTCAGGTTCAGGAACACGAAATAGGTGGCCACACCTGCTATGATCATGACAATTACTCCAAACACGGTCTGCAGCGCCGAAAGGACGGAACATATACAGACCACAATCATGAGTATTTTTACGGGAACGGCATATGCCGGATCTTTTCTCTTCACAAGCCACTCTACATAGTTATCATCGTTCATACTGTCTCTCCTTTTATCATTCTGCATATTACACATTATACAATACTTTATCCCATTTTTCCAGTCATATCATTTTTAGTCCGCAGGAAAGAAAGGGCCTGTTCCATATTGGCCACGGTCCTGTGATTGATAAAATGTTCAATTTTTTCCACCAGCTCCAGTTCATCCTCCGTATGGTTGAGGGTACAGAAAAAATCCTGGAGCACCCGGTGCCTGTGCAGCAGGTATCTGCCCTCCTCGTACCCCTTTTCCGTGACCATGATGGATCCGTACTTCTTAAAATCAATGTACCCGGCTTTTCTCAGATTATCTAACATTTTCGAGGCGGACGAGGGCCTCACGTGAAGGCTGGCGGCCAGGGAGCTGACACGGATGGGTTCCCCCTCTTCCTCCATTCTACACACCATCTCCAGATAATCCTCCATGGACGAGGTCATCTCCTCGGAAGCAGAGCGTTCATATCCTTTCATGGTATAGAATCCATCTTTATCAGTAACCAAAGTGTCCCTCCTGTAATACTATATGAGTAAGAAAAAGTTTCCCTATCCTAAATCTATTGCGAGGTATTGTAATTATGAAAGAATTTCTATGTTTGAATGATATAAAACCAGGAAAGCGGGCGCGTATAAAAGAGCTCACTTCCACAGGCAGCATCCGCAGGCGTCTTCTGGATATCGGCCTGGTTGAAAATACCGAGGTGGAGTGCCTTGGGCAAAGCCCCCTGGGAGACCCCTGTGCCTACCTGATCCGCGGCGCTGTCATCGCCATACGCTCAGAGGACTGCCGCGGGATTCTGGTCCAGCCCTGCACTGGCTTCAGCGAGCAGGAGGTAATGGAGGGCTGCACCAGCCTGTGAGATCCCTCCCGCAAAACAGCCGTCTTAAGAAATAACATCTGATTCCGGTCAGATGCAGAATTGCCTAATATAAAATAAGAAAAAAGGAGTATTAAAATGGGTCTGACCAAACAATCCGTCGGAATGGGAGCTGTGGATTCCGGACTGGAGATAAAAAAACAGACACCTGACGATAAAATAATCGCCATAGCAGGCAACCCCAACGTAGGTAAAAGCACCCTTTTCAACAATCTTACGGGAATGAACCAGCATACAGGAAACTGGCCGGGAAAAACCGTGTCCAATGCCCAGGGCTACTGTAAGACAAAGGAACACAGCTACGTGCTGGTGGATATCCCCGGCACCTACTCCCTCATGGCCCACTCCGCGGAGGAGGAAGTGGCCCGCAACTTCATCTGCTTTGGCGGAAGCGACGGGGTTGTGGTGGTTTGTGACGCCACCTGTCTGGAGCGCAACCTGAACCTGGTGCTTCAGACCATGGAAATATCGGACCTCGTCCTGGTATGTGTAAACCTGATGGATGAAGCCGCCCGCAAGAATATTACCATTGACCTTAAAGGCCTGTCGGAAAAGCTGGGAGTACCCGTGGCTGGCACCATTGCCAGAAAAAAGCGCAGTCTTGACCAGCTGATGAAACAGCTGGATGACCTGGTGGAAGGTACCCAAACAGCTTCCCCCTACCAGGTGGAGTATTCCCCCATTATTGAACAGGCCATCGCCATGGCGGAGCCTGCCGTAAAGGCCAGGGTGGAGGGAAAGGTCAACGCCCGCTGGCTCACCTTAAAGCTTCTGGACAGCGACCCGTCCCTCATAAAGGAATTAAGGGAATATCTGAAGGAGGACATACTGGAGGTGCCTGAGATAAGCCTGGCCCTGTCACAGGCCAGGGAGCATCTGGCCAAATACGGCGTTACCAATGAAATCCTGAAGGACCGCATCGTGGCTGCCCTGGTGGCATCAGCAGAGAAAATTTGCCGTGATACGGTCCAGTTCCACAAAAACGGATACAATGAAGGCGACCGGAAGCTGGATAAGATTCTGACCAGCCGTTTCACTGGCTATCCCGTTATGATCGGAATGCTGGCCGTGGTATTCTGGCTGACCATCACAGGCGCCAATTACCCCTCCCAGATGCTGGTGGACGCCCTGTTCCGCCTCCAGGACCAGCTCACAAAAGCCTTCATGGCTGTGGGCGCCCCCTCATGGCTTCACGGTCTGCTGGTTTTGGGCGTCTACCGGGTCCTGGCCTGGGTTGTCTCGGTAATGCTGCCGCCCATGGCTATTTTCTTTCCACTGTTTACCCTGCTGGAGGACTCAGGTTATCTTCCCAGGATTGCCTATAACCTGGATAAACCCTTTAAGAGCTGCCATGCCTGCGGCAAGCAGGCCCTAACCATGTGTATGGGATTCGGATGCAACGCAGCGGGCATTATGGGCTGCCGCATCATTGATTCCCCCAGGGAGCGGCTCATTGCCATGATAACCAACAACTTTGTGCCCTGCAACGGAAGATTCCCGCCACCATACAAAGGGAAACAAAAATGTTCCTCGGCGCTGACAATGAGGAAACAGCCGAATTAACTGTACCAATATATGACTTTGACGATTGGGCTTTAAAACTAAAGGCCTATCGTAAAACGAACCATATCACACAACAAGAACTTGCACAGCTTATGGGCGTAAAACCTCTTACTCTCCGCAGCTGGGAACAAAAGCAAACAAAGCCACCTTACTATATATGGCAGCTTCACAAACACTTATTTGATGATTCCATCAGACTCACGTGATTTTAGATTATCCAGTACTTTATCAATGACGGCTATTTTTTCATCGGTCGTTAGATTAGAACTGTTTAGCCTGCGTTCCACCACCTCTAAATGGAACTCATTGATCTTATCGGAAAGTGCGTGAAAATCCATATTGTCAGGAAGATGGACAATAACATTTTGAACACAGTTCCTCTTCACTCACGCTCTCCCTTCGATAAATACCAGTCACTTTATGTTATGAAAATATTGGTATGTCCTATTACATCTTATGAAGCTGTACCAATCTGGCACAGCTTCATGTTATGCTTTAAGTCAGCACTAATCCCCGTTTTTGCCTCTCCTCCCAAAATATCCCACTGGATTCCGGTACCATATCCAAACTGATTCCTAACGAGATGTCAACCGCCCTCATATCTCTATAATCTAAGTGTCCTATGTACTCCAACAGCCTCGACTTATCAATTGTGCGAATTTGTTCCAACATGATAATGGAATTCTTTTGCAGAACGGACTTCCGGTTAATAAATACGTGTGTCGGCAATGGATGCTTCTCCACCCGGCTTGTAACTGCTGCCACAATTACAGTCGGGCTGTAACGGTTTCCGACATTATTCTGGACAACGAGGACTGGACGTACTCCTCCCTGTTCACTGCCAACCACCGGACTTAAGTCTGCATAGTAAATATCTCCCCTGCATAACACTCTCTTCTACACTTCCTTTCTTCTTGACAGTTTCTGACTTTCCATATAGCCAAGGTAACGGATTGGCTGGATATGAAATTTTCAAGGTACATGGATTCAAAAAAAAACTTCACTATTAGTCCAATTTCAGAGGGGGTTTGATAAACAAAATTACGGAATTTTTTTATTTTTTGAAAAATCACGGATTTCTTCATGCATACTGCCAATGAAAAAATCCGTGATTTTAATTAACTGTTCAAATGATTACGAAGTTTGTTCAATATCTTATTTTACACTTGTGGACAGCTGGTTGCGATAATCCACATGATTCAGCCGCCTCCCGCTCAGTCATATTCTCTAACAATAATCTCCTAAATAGATAGTGACAGGCTGCAAATATTCTATATGATTTAATCACCCAAAGTTTTCCGGACCTGGTCCATCACCTTTTTGCCGTCCATCATTCCATATGACATCATATCAATCACTTCCACCGGGCACTGAACTGCTCCTTTCACAGAATCCAGCTGTAACCTGACCTGTGGCCCAAGTAGGACGATATCCGCATCAGCCCCTTCTTTTCCCACATTGGAAATAGGATAAGCATTTACCTCGCATTCGTATCCCATTGCCGCTGCTGCCTCTCTCATTTTAGATACCAGAATACTTGTTGATAAACCTGCCATACATGCCAATACTATTTTTCTCATATTAATTATCCTTTCTCTTTTTATTCATCAGTACCAAAGATTCATATGGTTCCAATATCATTTCTGCCTGCAAATGGTTCCTATGTACATTTGATATCAGTATATCATATTTCGCCGGATCAATCGACACAGCGGGCCGCTCTTTGTAGAAATTGTTAAATACCAAAATACCAGCAGTTCCTGATCATCCAGGATGCGCTTATATGCAAATACAGCTTCATGTTCTTCCATAACAGGAATATAGCGGCCATCCTGTATTACCTCATATTCCTTTCTAAGCTGGATTAGCTCGCGGTAATAATGTAATACGGAATCCGGATCTTCCATGCTCCTTTTCACATTAATTCTGTCATAATTTTCCGTAAGCGAAATCCATGGTTCGGTATCACTGAAACCTGCATATGTTTCATCCGACCACTGCATGGGCGTTCTGGCGTTATCCCTGGATCTTCCCTGGAGGTACCTTATGCGCGCTTCCTCATCATAGCCCTGTTCCATCATGCACTGATAACAGTTGACTGCCGCAATATCCCTATACTGTTCCAATTTATCGAAATAAGCATTGGTCATGCCGATTTCCTCCCCCTGATAGATATAAGGGGTTCCCCGCAGCAGGTACAACGCTGTCGCAAGCATTTTGGCTGACCTGACCGGATATTCCTTATCATTGCCGTAGCGGCTGAGTACCCTTGGCTGGTCATGGCAGCACCAGAACAGTGCGTTCCAGCTGCCAGCTTCCTGCAAGGCTGTCTGCCAGTCTGTTATGATATGCTTCAGCTTCTGAAAATCAAAAGCACGTATCCTCCATGGATTTTGTACATCATAATCCACTTTTAAATGATGAAAACTGAATACCATGGACAATTCTTTATTTTCAGGTTTTGTATACCGGATACAGTTCTCAATGGTTGTAGAAGAAAGCTCACCCACGGTTATAATATCATCTGCCTGTCCGAAAGATTCCTCGTTTAATCCCCTCAGGTATTCATTAACCAGTGGCCTGTCCGTATAAAACTTTTTTCCTTCACCGTCAGGATCATCCGAAAAAGCTTCCTTATCAATCAGATTGATCACATCAAACCGAAACCCTTTCACCCCCTTGTTCATCCAGAAACGAACCACATTGGCTGCCTCCTGCCGGACCTTTTCATTCTTCCAGTTCAAATCAGCCTGAGTCTCATGGAACAGATGGAGATAAAACTGATCCATATCCTCCACATAGCGCCAGGCGCTCCCCTTAAACTTTGAAATCCAGTTGTTGGGCGGACCACCCTCTTTTCCCTCCATGAACAGATAGCATTCCTGATATTCCTTTTCTCCAGCCAGTGCCCTCTTAAACCATTCATGTTCTGTGGAGGTATGATTGAAAACCATATCCAGCATAATATGAATATTTCGTTTTCCCGCTTCTTCAATCAAATCCTCTAAATCAGCCATTGTCCCAAAGAGCGGGTCTATCTCGTAATAATTCTCCACATCATAGCCGTTATCGTTCTGCGGAGACTTAAAAATAGGTGTAATCCAGATATAATCCACTCCTAAAAACTGCAGATAATCCAACTTCTCGATAATACCTCTGATATCTCCCAGCCCGTCATGATTACTGTCCTTAAATGATTTCGGATAAATTTGATACACTACTTTATTGCCAATATTCATATATTCCCCTTCAGTCCCACCGGTATATTTGCTGCGCCGCCAATCCTATCCTCTTAATCTCCTTCCTTATATAAAACTCCACCTCTAAATCCCGTTCAGCCCGAATCTCCAATTCACGCAGTTCCCTTTCCTTCCAGGACATATTTAAAACAGCGCCGCTTTTTAAACGGAATCCTTTCAGATAACCAGCTCCCAGCTCTTTCGGCAGCGCCGGCAGGATTACCACCCGCTCCCCATAATCCTGAATCAGCATTTCCAGTATGCCGTTGGCTCCGCCAAAATTCCCATCAATCACAAAGGGAGGACAGTTATCCAGCAGATTGTCTAATGTTGAGTCTGTGAATAACTTTCTCAGCATTTTGTAAGCCATTTCACCATCAAACAGTCTGGCATAAAAATGTATAATCCACGCGCAGCTCCATCCGGTATGACCTCCCCCATTCATCAGCCTCCTCTTAAGTGTTACTGCCGCAGCCTCCGCCAGTTTGGGCGTGCGAATCCGGTCAATCTGTGTTCTGGGATATAACGCAAACAATTGTGAAATATGTCTGTGTCCGGGTTCTTCCTCCTCGTAATCCTCCTGCCATTCCATGATCTGTCCGTATTTTCCTGTCTTGATGGGGGGGCAGTTTCTCCAGACGCTCCCTTACCGCCTCAGTATAGGTATTCATTCCAAGGCTGCTACATACCTCTAAGTATTTGAGGAAGAATTCACGGATAATTTCTATGTCCATAGCAGGGCTGCAGCAGACAGAAGCCTTCTGTCCATCTTCCGTTATATACACATTCTCTGGTGATACCGACGGACCAGTGGCATAAAAACCGGAACCATCCTGATAAAGATAACCCAGTAGGAATTTCACATTTTCTTCTAATATGGTATAATACTCCCTCATAAAATCCATATCACCGGTATATTGGAAATGCTCAATCACATGGAGGCAGAGCCATACAAAACCATAAGGCCAGATGGTAGAAGATCCATTGTAATCCGTGGGCGCGCAATCTCCCCAGATATCTGTAACATGGTGGGCACAGGTCCCATCCAGTCCGTATATGTTGCGGGCGGCCTCCCTGCCTCTTGGAAGCATGGTTTTTAAATGTTCCATAAGTGGCAGATGTAATTCCGTAAGCCCCGACTTCTCACACATCCAGTAGTTCATCTGAATGTTTATGTTGATGGTATATTTGCTGCCCCAGGAAGGCTCGAATTCATTTGCCCAAATCCCCTGCAGATTGGCAGGCAGACTTCCCTCCCTGCTGGAGGAAATCATCAGATACCTTCCAAAATTATAGTATAACGCTGCCAGGGAAGGATCATCCGCTCCCTTCTTTATATTTTCAAGCCGCTCCGGCACCGGCAGCAATTCACAGGACGATTCTCCGTCAAACATTAAGCCAACCCTGCTGTAATACTTTTGGTAATCCTGTATATGTGCGGTTTTCAGCTGGCTGTATGACTTTTTCATTACCTTCCCCAGCTGTTCTTCACACCAGGATTTGGGATGTTCGCTTCTGTACGATGTCCTTCCCACTACATACACAGTCACCTGTCTGGCATGCTCCACGGCCAGCCGGCTGCCATAACTGCGGACCGTCCCTTCTTTCACCTGTATCGAAGCCCCCATGGTAAACTCAATCCCGGAGTCGCGGTTTCCATTGTAACCAGTCAGATAAATGCAGTTATTCTCACATATGATATTTTCCAGATAAGAAACCGTCTTTCCTGATCTTGTATCGCGCCTTGTCAGATACAGATCAAAATTCACTTCTCCATCATCTACTGCATTGAGCTGATAGACGAAAACCTGATCCGGATAGGACAGGAATGACTCTCTTTCATAAAGCCGCCCATCCTCCTCATAGCGGAACTGCAGCAGTGCCTGTTCCAGGTCAAGGGTCCTTTCATAATTCACCGGCTGTTTTCCACTGTCAAACTGCAGTCATACCTGTCCAAGGGGCTGATAATGTCTGGAATGAGGAGTGCTGGCAAAAAAACTTCTTTCCGCCAGGCGCTGTCCATCCTCCACCTTCCCTTGTTTCAGCAGCTTCCGAATCTCACCAATATTCTCCCTTGATAATGGATTACAGCGCTCCATCTGTGTCCCCGTCCACAAAGAATCCTCGTTCATCTCTATTAATTCCTTGTCCGTCTTCCCATATACCATGGCTCCCAGAAAACCATTTCCCAATGGAAGTGCTTCCTCCCAGATGGCAGCCGGTTTCTTAAATCTCAGCACATCCATGCAATTCTCCTTCTATTATTTGATTCATTCTGCCTGAAGTTGTTCTTTTTCAAATTCTATCTGATCCATCTTCTTAACAAAGACAGACCATACTGCAATATTCAGGATACATAAGGCTACCTGGAATAATGCCACACGGAATCCACCAGTTAAGAATCCTGATACAACGACGGGAAGGCCATTGATACTGACGCCGTTCAGTCTCGGCAGGAGACCCACCACCGTTGCAAAATATGCCAGTATTACATTGATAGTCCCACTGAATACAGCAGGAATGAAAAGAGTGAAATTAAACACAAACGGTACACCGAATGCAAGCGGTTCCCCAATCCCAAACAACATGGGCACAAAAGCCAGCTTTGCAATCGTGTTAAACCTCTTTGTTTTCGCCCTCCACAGGCAATATACAAAACCTGCCAGGACACAGGCTCCAGCGCCGTAAACATAGATAAACGAGTTGCTCAGAATATTCGGAAGAGCTGTTCCTGCCTGGTATGCGGCCAGATTCTCAATATCCATCTGCAGGTATACCGGAAGCATGACGCTAAGTGCCACCAAATGTCCATGGATTCCAAAAAACCATAGCAGATTAACAATCGTGAGTATGATTGCAAACGATATCCAACTGCTTCCAAGCGATTTTAAAGGCGCCTGAATCACAATGGCAATTAGGTTTGATAAGGTTCCCAGGCTTGTTGCCGCAAAAGCAATTTTCACTGCAAGAATTACGGTCATTACCAACACAACCGTCGTTAAAGCTTTGAAGGAACGCTCAACCATTTCCGGAACTTCCTTCGGCATTTTCACATAGATACTATGGCTAATCAAAAAACGGGTACATTCCACTACAACAATTGCTGCAATAATCGCGGTGAAAATGCCTTCCGCTCCCAAAAGATTCATGCCAATCTGATAGCTTCCGTCTGCCGCTGCCGTAAACGGCTGCAAAAGCATAAATGCCATAACAGAAACAAATCCAGACATAAACTCATCCAGCTTATAATTCTTAGCCAGGTTATAGGCTATGGAAAATGCCACATAGATTGACAGCAAACCGTTTGTCACCATATTGGGGAATTTCAGAAAATCTTTAATCCCCACGTTTACAAGAAAGTCCTGATAAGCGGGAATGCCCAGGGAATCAATAACCGCAAAAATTGCACCCACCATTATTAATGGCATCAACGCTGCAAAACCATCTGATATTGCTTTTAAATATAAGTTATTCTGTACCTTAACTGCCACTCCTAAAAATCTGTCTACAAATCCTTTATCTTTACTCATATTTCTTCTCCTCCGGCATTCAATTGCTATTTCCCTTTTCATAAATCAAGTGACACATCTGTATCATGTACCGGGCCAGATCCCGCACTGTCATCGCATTCATTAAATGGTCCTGTCCGTGAATCAGTATTAAGCTGATTGGCGTCTGACTCTCCCCTCCGGCCTCCTGGCTTAATAACTTAGTTTGGAACGCATGTGCCTTGGATAATGCTGCTTCGCATTCATTCATCTTTGTTTCAGCCAGCTCATAATTCTGCTTCTGTGCTGCCTCAATTGCCTCTAACGCATTGTTTCTGGCCTCCCCGCTATTAACCACTAATTCCATAATAATTGATTCTAATTCCATACACATTCCTCCGTGTCTTGTTTTGTTCTATCCTGATTCTATCATTCGTAACATGGAAACTCCACCATCAAAAATGCCGCATTCAATGCGGCAAGCATTGAACGCGGCATTTGCCTAAACACCAATCTGTTTCATCAATCCCTCAATCAGCGTCTCATAATTCCGATATTGAATCAAACGGTTTATTGCATCCTTATCAGCGATAAATCTGGTGGTCATCTCATAAAAATCCTGTAATTCTTTCCCCTCCATCCTCCCCATTACCATCAGCATTACGACCTGCACCGGATATCGGTTCCACAAAACAGGCTGATCCAATACTGCAACATAGATGCTGCTTTCTTCTTCCATGATTTTATTCGGATGAGGAATTGCAACCAGGTTGCCGAAATCAGTAGAACAGAGTAATTCCCGTTCCATTACTGACTCGTACAGTCCTGTCCGCCGTGAATCTATTTCACTGACGCGGCCACACATGCTGCTAAGAATCTCCTCCCTTGTGGTACCCTCCACAGACCCCAAAAAATGCTCTCTGCAATAAGCATTCAACAGGTATCCCTTACAACTGCCTTCCAATACTTTCCGGACATTCAGCAGATCTTTTTCCTCCAGAAATAAACCAACCTCCTGAATA
Source organism: Clostridia bacterium (assembly GCA_021201905.1). Classification (GTDB taxonomy): domain Bacteria; phylum Bacillota; class Clostridia; order Lachnospirales; family Lachnospiraceae; genus Enterocloster. The sequence goes on along the minus strand of JAJQEA010000405.1, from coordinate 21,931 downwards.
GGTACCGGTATCCTTCTGGATATGGGAACAGTGGTAAATACATAATCTACTTTTCTGAAGTCAAATGTCTGCAGTTCAATTAGATTGCTTACATAAATTTCACGGACGTACTGGCTAAAAACCTGCTGAAACCGATACATCAACAGACGCGAGATTCCCTTTCCCGAATTGCATACAATCAGTACCCTGGATTTTTTAACATCTGCAGATGTCTCCACCTGTTCTAATGCTAATGCAAAAATCAACGCCAGATAACCTATTTCATCCTCTGAAATCTGCTTCTGATAATGCCGGTAAAGTACAGCTGCAGCCTGAACGGCAACATTATATCCCATCAAATACTTTTCCTTTATTTCTTTCAACATCGTATTGGTAAGAGGCATGTCATAACGAATTCTGATATCCATGGGAACCAGATGTTGGTTCAAAGACATCCTTAGTTCAAAATTACCGCGTAAATCAATGCCCGCCTGTTCATAAATCGTCTCCAACATATCTACAGCAAGCTTATCTATATTTTCCTGTATTACAAAATTCAACTCATTTCCGGACTGACAACCTACCATGCGCTTTCCTGCAAGATGAAGCGCAATATACTTCTTCTCAATTTCAGGAAAATCCATATCATATTTCTTTGTCAGGCTTTGATGTAATTCCTCTACAAAATCCATTTCTGTTCTGTTGAGTCCTTTTATATCCTGCAGGGAAATATCTATAAAATGCTGGTTTCGCACTCTTCTGATTTGAATATAAATATCATTTACAAACCGTTCAAAGACAGATTCTGAAAACCTGATTCCATATCGATTGGCATATTCCATGGTGATTTTGGCGAGGCAAGACAATTCGTTTCGCTGTCTTTTATCAATAATCTCCTGAAAAAATCCTCTATGTATAAAAAGCTCCCCCATGCAGCGCCGGATATCAAATTCCTTCCCACTTATACGTATTCCGTAATTTGGCCTGCGCTCCAGCGCAAGTCCAAATCTCTCGATGTTTTTCTCCACTTGCTTGATAGTACTTGATAAAGTGCCTTTGGATACACATAAAAAATCCATCAGCATTTTTGATTTTACATACTGATCGTGGTTCAACAGATACGCCAAAAGACAGATTACCCGTTCTTCGTTATTAACAGGTACCTTTTCCTGTATATCTTCCTCCTGTTCTTCTTCCAAAAATTCCTGGAATTTACCTGGTTCCTGTATCACCAGTCTATATCCATACCTCGGCTTCGCTTCAATAGCCGCACCATGGTATTTCAATATATCACTCAAATCTTTGATTCTCTTTCGAACCGTTCGCATGCCTATCTTAAGTTCATCTGCCAACTGATCCGATGTGATATATACGTCCTCTGACAAAAGCTTAAGCAGTACAAAATTCTCTTTTCCCTGCATCTACATCCCCCCATTTTACCATTATTAAGAATACTCTTTCCAATCTGCTTTTACTATACACTGATTGAAACGAAAATTCAACTTTGACAAAGCGCCTAAAAAGATGCCCAGTCTATCTTCCCGCCACCATACAAAGGGAAACAAAAATGTTCCTCGGCGCTGACAATGAAGAAACAGCTGAATTAACTGTACCAATATTTGACTTTGACGATTGGTCTTTAAAACTAAAGGCCTATCGTAAAACGAACCATGTCACACAACAGGAACTTGCACAGCTTATGGGCGTAAAACCTCTTACTCTCCGCAGCTGGGAACAAAAGCAAACAAAGCCACCTTACTATATATGGCAGCTTCACAAACACTTATTTGATGATTCCATCAGACTCACGTGATTTTAGATTATCCAGTACTTTATCAATGACGGCTATTTTTTCATCGGTCGTTAGATTAGAACTGTTTAGCCTGCGTTCCACCACCTCTAAATGGAACTCATTGATCTTATCGGAAAGTGCGTGAAAATCCATATTGTCAGGAAGATGGACAATAACATTTTGAACACAGTTCCTCTTCACTCACGCTCTCCCTTCGATAAATACCAGTCACTTTATGTTATGAAAATATTGGTATGTCCTATTACATCTTATGAAGCTGTACCAATCTGGCGCAGCTTCATTTTTATGCTATGAGCAAATCGGGCAGCCTTGGCAAAGCTTACGGGAATTCACTTCTGTACGGTTCTCATACAGGCAGAGTCACATCAACTCATATATTTTATTCCAGACATTTTGACGGACTTTGCAAAATCGATTTTACTTTCATTTCTTTTTACACCTTCAGGTCTACCCCATAAGCAACTTATATTCTGGGTCCTCCTTAAATAAAGAGCCATATTTAACCGTGCCATATAAAGTCAAAGCCATGTTGTTTTATATAAGTTGCTTTTCTCCATAACTCCTACTACCACATTACTTAAATCAGCACCAAGCCCTGTTTTTGCCCCTCCTTCCAAAATATCCCACTGGATTCCGGTCCCATATCCAAGCTGATTCTTAACGAAACGTCAACCGTCCTCATATCTCTGCAATCTAAGTGTCCTATGTACTCCAATAGCCTTGACTTATCAATTGTACGAATTTGTTCCAACATAATGATGGAATTCTTTTGCAGGCCGGAATTTCTGTTAATAAATACGTGGGTCGGCAATGGATGCTTGTCCATCCGGCTTGTAACCGCTGCCACAATTACAGTCGGGCTGTAACGGTTTCCGACATTATTCTGGACAATGAGTACTGGACGTACTCCTCCCTGTTCACAGCCAACCACCGGACTTAAATCTGCATAGTAAAGATCTCCCCTGCATAACATTCTCATCTCCCCTTCCTTTCTTCTTGACAGTTTCTGGCTTTCCATATAACGATATATTTCACCCGTGCCAATTGTCTGCGCCGCTCTGACCCTCACAATTAATATCTGGAGTGAAATAATATGGCAGCAACTGGTCCATTAGATGCTTGTCCACACATAAATTGATGAGTTACTCATATCCTCATATTGTTCTCAATGCCACATTCATGCAACCGGTCTTGACAGGCGGCTGCATAAGATGGCATCGAAATCGCCTTCTTTAAAAGTAATACTGTGCTTCTATTCGACACTACTCTCCGAAGCTTGCCCAGCCAGACTATTGGAGCCGGACAGGGCCGTCACCCCGCCTGCCTGCGGCTGACAGGTTGCCGCGCTTGCCTTAAATCCGTGAAAAATATCCGCGCATTTTTCTGACGGATGGCTATGTACCGATGACGAACAATGCGGCGCAGCATCCGACCATTTACAGTCAGCAGAAACAACTGGTTCCAGATAGATACGGTCAGCGGAGCCAACGCCAGCGCAATCGCATACAGCATTGCTGAAACAGCGAAAGCACAGAAACATTGCCGGAGTGCCGCTACCAGAAAAAGATATCCAAAAACTGATCCGTTTTGTTTATATCTGCCGTCCACAAAGGATGGCATTATTTTTAGCCAGGTACTGGCTATGGAGCATTAACCATACGCAGATATGTGCGGTATATATAAACCAAGGGCTGAAAGCTCACATAGAAGCTTTCAGCCCTACCATTATCATAGAAGATCTGCTTTTACAGAATTTTCCTCACACACTCTCCAAAACTTTTTGTAACTACCATCCCCCGCTCCTGCTCATTATAATAGCTGCGTGTTATCAATAATAAAAAACCGTATTCTCATTCTGCTCTACATTTTCTACGTTTCTTTTCATTTTATCTTACTTTCCGCTAAAGATGAAACTGAAAAACTCTACAAAGAATTTATCGGCTCCAGAAGTCATCTCGTTCATCATCACGATAAAATGCCACAAACTGTTCATAAATTGTCCCTGTCTACCAATTTATCAATGCATCTAAAGTTTTAGTTCTGGAGCGACTTGCTCTAATTCATTCTCCTGCTGCATTTTATAATCTCGTATTATATTGTGATAACGTTTCAGTTGATACATTAATACTTCCAAACCTCTGGAAACAGGTTCTTTCTCTAAGATAGACTGCAATTTTTCATAATCAATCATCAACCCGATTCCTGCCTCACGGGCCTGCATCTCTAAACTGGCTGAAAATGGCTGACCATATACTTTTTCAAGATTCTCTTCCACTGTTGCTTCGTCGAAACGATCCCAGTCACTTAACAGTGAATTTCCATTATCAAAAATAGGCGCCGCTTTATAAACTCCCGTCGATGCGTCCACAATTAATCCCAAATTATTAAAATGCCTGTCTGTATTTAAAATAAGCATATCCAGTGTCAATATTTGTGATAAATACCTTGAGCAATCCCACCCTGTATTCTCTAATACAAACCCTCTTACAAAGCCAATGCGGTCTGCCACCTCTGATATTAAGCGTATTCTCTTCTGCAAACTTTCCCCAGTGAGCAGGTCATACAGTCTCTGGAAGCTCAGGAATGATTCGTTTTCTCCAATAAAACTTTTTGAGCGGCATCCCGCCCTTCCATTAATCGTGCATTGTTCGTATTTAACATAACTATCAACATTAGAGCACTCCAGCACCCTGGAGACGAGATATTCCGAGTAACCTTCATATCCCAGATTATTTACTTTATACCAATATCCGTTATCATAATACTTGGGCTGTGTTCCCTTTGAACTTCCCTGTACCATCACCAGAGCCTGCGGACTCAGTTTGTATTCTTTTACGCTCATCTCACTTTCACATCCTTCCATGTTATCGTCTCACCAGGAAACCGAATCCAGAACAAATCTTCATATGTGACTCCGTGTGTTATCTTAATCCATTTCCATGGATTATTATAAGTAAGACCCGCCTGATTGAGTATTTCTTTAAGGTCACTGCGTCCGTCCTCGTAGCATCGGTCCTTTAAAAAATTGTAAACCCGTTCCAGATCTAATTTATTACCACAAAATGGCTGCCTGATGCAATCCGGAATCAATTTTTGAATTTCCACCTTCTTCTTATCTTCTGATAGACTTACAATTGCTACTGGCTCATCCTTATGCATCACTGTGAATTCCATAACTCGTTCTCCCTATATATCCCAGTCTGGCATACAGACAACAAAACGCTTCTGTTAACATTATAAACGGTTTTTCCCATTCCGGAATGTGTTTATTCCAAGTATTTTATGGCTTTCGATGAAAACCGGTCTCCGTAAGCACCGTCCTCTGTATTTCGCTGTCTCTGGCAGCAGTCACAATTATGGAGACATTACTTTTCAGTCAGGTTTTGGTTTTCGTATTTACGCAGCCCTGCAAAAATTTCCTAGTGATGTAAATATTATCCTAATTGTATATCTTTTATTGCCGTCTTACAACGGCAAATCACATCTTTTGTAGACCTTTTATAAACTCTGTACTGGTGAGAACAAAATCCTCACCCCCACGTCTGAAGTTTTTTCCTACCAGTGATCTGTTCCTGATAAGAACATTTCATTCGTTAACATCCGGTAATCTTTCTGATTCGGCTTATAGACATGCCATGCTTTCTCTTTGTTTCCCCAAATGGAAGGGAGCCTCTTCCTTAAAATTAGGATTGCTGATCACCTTCCTGCCCTAGATATCTCGGAATTTCAAAGCATTGATATCTCAATCGTGCCTTCGTTTCGGTTAAGCATTGTCATAACGATTCCGTCATATATTGTGGTAGAAGAATCAGAAAACTACTGGCAGTAGTGTGCCAGCCTGTCATTCATCCTTGACATTTCCCGCACTTCTATTCTATTCCTTTTATGCCCTATATCTCAATGTCACACCCACGCAGCCGTCTAAGAACAGACAGCTGCGTAATCTGGCATTGAAATCACCCTCTTTACAATTTATTCTCTGCTTCTATTCGACACTACTCCCCGAAGTTTGTCCAGATAATACATCTGGGCAGGGCAGCCAATCCGCCTGTCTGCAGCTAACAGACATCATAGGAATCCCACCTCCGCCAGGTTCTCTGGCGGCCGCCCTCATTGCGTGGTCCCCGGCCAAGGGGGCTGTGACTGGACGGAAGTATCATTATGAGCTATCCGGGGTCATGGCGATTCAATCTGCTATGGATTGATTTTGAGACAGGAATTTACCGCTCTTACCTTAAGCACTTATCATGCTGTTTAACAGGAATTGTATCCTGCAGGTAGTCATTGCGTTCCCCTCATGTCGCTTCCGTTCCTCACGTCCGGATAGCCAATGTAACGGATTGGCTGGATATGAAATTTTCAAGGTTCAATTCGGGATAAAAATTACCCCCTCACTACTAGTGGTAAAAAAACGGCCTAGTGATAACCAAAAAAATCAAATTTCCAAAAGTTTTTTTAAATCGAATAATATTTTCTTTTTTCTCTTGTGAATCGCTGGCTGAGATATGCCATAAGACTTCGCCATATCACGTTCACTCATTTCATCGAAATAGGCGATTCTGATAAACTCCTGATCTTCTGCTGGTAATTTTCCAATACAGCGTCTTAAATGTTCATATAGAATATTATTAATTACTTCTTCTTCCACACAGACAGTTTCATCTGGAAGCGTTTCTTCACCCACTATCTCATCCGTATCCATGTTGCTATATGGAATTTCCTTATATATTGCTGCCATTCGCAACAAATACTTTTCTCTGGACTTTTCCCTGTAAAACTCCATATATACATCTTTTGGTACTTCCATGACTACGTCTCCAATTCGGATAGCATATACAGGCTGTTCCTTGAGCCTTGATTCTACGTATAACTGATATTCTTCATATGTAACCTCTTTATAAGCACCTTCTTCATGGATGTAATATCTGATTTTCTGCATATTGCATTCCTCCAATTCTGGGATTTACATTGCTACAAATCCTGAACTAGAGGAGGCGCCCTACATGGTGGTAACCGATGAAATCTGCACAAAAAAAGGCCATTACTTCCGTAAACATAAATGGAACTAACGGTCTTGATTTGATTATGATAACAGGAACCACTACTGTCGAAAATAACAAAGTTACATCCAAACTTACGTAACTTACCCCAACCATAATATAGCCTGTGTATGCTGGTTGGATGATATCTGTAAGGTACTACTTCCATAAAGAAGTTATGCCTTATACCATCAGCCCCTTATCCTGGCAAGCAGGAATTTACACAGACGTTTCTCCCTATCCATTTCTGACAAAGAGATCCATCAATATCCGTTCCAGTCCAATATCTTTGCTTCCTGTTACAAAACATGTTAATTTACAGTTATCCCCTGTCAGCATTTGATTTTCACCTCCTTCACTCATTCGCTGATTTTATCTAAAGGTAGTTTTATAATTCATATAAAAACAGCCTCTTACATTATTTCCTTTGTAAGAGACCGCTTAGTGTTTAAACCTATTATTTGAATCAAATTATAAAACCTCGATAAAATTATTTTACCACACAATGCTTACAAGGATATTACTTATTTCCTACTTTTTCCATATATTTGTTTTCTCTTCCTTTTCTATAAAATAAACAATTACGATGAACTAACTCTCTTGGAATCATTTCCATGGCAGTATTAAAGTGGTAACCTTGGTTAACAAACAACATACTTTTGGTAATAATTTACTGACGGTATCATATGTTCCGTTAAAGCCGCCAGCGGTACACTGATATTGACCATATCTGATGTCTCCAGCATTTGGTTCAAATATGCAAACTGCTCTCATCCTTTTTTTGCACACAAGGATCATGACTAAAATAAGATACAAATAAACACATACACAAACTAATGTTGAGTTATGCCTCCATCTTTCTTACACTTTTTCTTTATCGCAATACCTCCCCCATCTTCCCATGAAACATATAAGAGGCTAAATTTCCATTAAGCATTATCTACGATATACTGAGTTCCTTCTTCCGGATTCACCATCAGCATATCCAATGCCTGATCCACCAATTTATGACGGTATTTTACTTCACTGTCATGAGGAATAGCTGGATTTCCTACGACGTGAATAACGCTGTTACCTTTCATAATTCTCTTCGGACCGATACCCTCTGAGATTTTGGTCAGGTTTGTAATATGAACGGTTGGGAGTCCTACTCTCTCCAGCTCTCTAGTCATCACTGCACCGCAGCGAGAGGAGGTGCCTCAGGTAGAGGTCAAAAGGACTGCATCTACTCCCTGATTAATCAACTGCTCTGCAATTCCCTGTCCAAACTTCTTTGCATTTTCAAGAGAGGTACGTACACCTACAGTGGTAAAGTATGTTGGAAGTACTTCCGCGATTTTTCCTTCCTTCACAGATTCCTTTAGAGCATCATACGGAACTAGTCTGTTTGGATCTTCATTTACAAACACATTATTATATCCTTGGTGGCTGACTTCATAATCAACATTATCAAGTCTCTCTTCACCCTTTAGTTCATATTCTTTAAAAGTCTTTGAATTAACTGCTGGCATAGAATCTGGATTTCCTTTTGGAACCAGACCACCATCTGTTACAATAGCAACTTTGGCATCCTTTAATTCCTTCTGCATAACAGGAAGTCTACATCTCAAAAGGACTTTATGTAGAAATCTCAGCGAAATACCACACGTCCATTGGATGTGTGGAGCGCAATATCCGTACCATCGTCAATACCATCTGGCTGCATGAAAACAGAGAACTGCTGAATCAGGTTTTCGGCTTTGAATTGGAACAGAAACCACGAAACGGCGCATTCATAGATGCGCTGGCTCATTATGTTATAGAACATTATTATGATTCAGAAAATGAGGGCGCCGCAATAACACCCTTTATCTACCACTCAAACACATATCGTCTATTAACCATGTAATGCTTTATCCTCAGATGCTCCCCATTCCATAGTACCGGTTATGATCCCACTGGGCACGGTACATCCATAGCAAGCATCATCGCCGGTAGCCCGAATGATATGATAAACTTTTCCGGCGTAGCATAACACCCACGCAAAAAGCGCCAGACACATCTCTGTATCCAGCGCATCGCCATCTTTTTTCTGTTGTTTCCTACATAGATTGGGACTGTCCCATACCCGGCTCCACCCCTGCCATCTCCAAATAACAGTCCAATTGATGCTCTGTCAGACTGGCAACCATTTCTGCAAACGGGACCAAATTTCCTTCTACCGCATACGCTTCCAATACATTAAAATACTCCAGCCTGTTTTCCTTTGCTATGGAAATAGTGGGAAATCCATTTACCATCAACTGATAATTCATAAGCAGACGGGATGTTCTGCCGTTACCATCTGGAAACGGATGGATACGCACAAATTCCGCGTGTGTCCAGGCCGCTAGTTCAATCTGATTCAGCTCCCTGCCCTTCCATACAAGGTCTCCATAAAAATTCTTGACCTGTCGGTACATATCATCAGGGGATGGCGGCGTGTGCTGTGCTCCTGATATATATACATCCACATTTCGGTAAATACCCCCTACAAATATATTCTCCATCAGTATCGCATGAATATCTTTAATGATTTTTTCACATAATGGTAGTTCTTTGGCAATGCATTCCTTCACATAACGGTATGCTTTCTGGTGATTTACTGCCTCATATAGTTCCCGAAGGTGTTTGCCTCCAATGGAAATCCCATCTTCCAACAAAACCTTGGTTTCAATGAGGGTCAGTGTGTTACCTTCAATTGCAGTGGAATTATGGGTATATTCTATCTCGAATGCCTTTTCATAGCTTTGCAGGGTAAGTTCCGGAATGGAATCCCTTACCGCCTGGTATTGATTCCTTTTCTGAACAATTTTCTCGTAATCCATAGGTTCACTCCTTCCTTGTGCCTGTATGTCTTACAGTATATCACAGCTTAAACGGTTAGTAATCATCAATTTACAGCGCGTTCCGTCATCACTCTTCCAAGATATCTCAATATTCTCCATTATAACCTCATCTTCAGACCATACTGGACAGGCCGCAGTCTTATCATGTACATCTGTCAACAATAAAAACCTCATCATGCAAGAGACCACTTAGTGTTTAAACCTACTATTTGAGTCATCGGTATGGAGTCGTTACTTCCGCACCATGAATCTTTACAGTATCTTCCTGCATAATATTCTCCTTATTTATTTCCGATATGTCATCTATGCAACTGCCCGATAAATGGGAATTTAAAATTAACAGGTTTTAGGCTCCCTCCTACACTGAATTGTCTATTATAAGGAACCCATTTGACCGAAGTGTTGTTTCAAGCTTGTCCATACTCGCAACTTCGTTTTCGTCTAAAATATCGCTTAATAAGATTCCCTCCTTTTCCAGCATAAATGCGCTCTCATAAGTTTTTTCCTCTCCAAAACGATTCGTCTCTGTGATTAAAATAGTCCTTTGCTCATCATAAGATTCTAATACTATCTTTCTGCCTTTAGCTCTTTGCCTTTTTATTATGTCGTTATATATCTTCAATACCGTATAATAATCTTCAGCTTCATCCTCATTAAATTGAACGCCCCATTGTGTGTCAAGCTCTTGAATCCTATCGTCTTTTCCAACTGCCGTACAGACAATTGCAATACTTTCGTTCTCACTCCTTGTTGCAGTTAATACACTCTTACTATCAACATCTTCGTTATTTTCTAAATCAGGCCCTATATACTCATATTCAAGCTTCTCTGCTACTTCTTCCGGAATAGAATCTGCAAATTCCAAACTAATCCACGCTTCATTATCCAGGCCGGTAAATGCTTCACCATAGGTCATCACAAGGTTATCATTTTCTTTTGGAACAAAAAATGCAGCATATCCTTCCGTCCTACCTCCAGGATAGACCTCCTCGATTTCATCTATTTTAAGGGTATTCCCAGATAATGACCTGGCTACCAGCTGTCCCCCTTGCCCATTCAGTATCGTATAATTGTTTGCATCAAATTTAGGAATCTTATCCCCCTCTACCTCTAGGACATTCACTGCAATCTTCAATACAATCAATTCCATATTTGGCTCAGGCCAATAAAAACTGGAATTCATAAATTTTTCAGCTATCTCTCCCTGATATGCCTCCTGAATACAAATATTACCTGAAAACGGAGAACACAATTTATCAGCACGTTCGGGAGCATAATTAAGTGCAACTGTTTCCCCCATTTTATAGGGGTTCTTCCAGCCTCCTTTTGCTTGTTTCACATCTCTGATTGGGTTCTCTGCGAAAATTGGACTAGATTGATAAGAGGAATAATCATCTGGCAAATCATATGCCTTATCCAGTTTAAAATAGAGCATTTTGTCATCGAGACTTCGGTAGTACATCGTCGGTGAATCATCATCTTTATCAATCATTAAACCGATCCAGCCTGTAGCTGTCCCCCCTGGCGCAATACCACAAAGATCGTAAGGTCTGAGATACAAAATATTTTCATAATCATACGCCTCACCCGTTTTACTATTTACAACTCCAAAATCCATTGAATCTATAATCAGTATATCATCCTTTAGCAGGTCTGCGGAAGGGACGTTAGCCGTCACATGAATCATAATATATTCCTGGTTGTCTAATAATTTCTGCTCCTCGATACCATAAACGTTTAAATCATAGAGTTGATCCTCCGCTTTCTTTCCCCTAAGCACATCGTTGACTTTCAATTCAATCTCATACTCACCGTAATAGCTGGAGCGGTACTTCATATACCCGTATTCCCCGATTGGGAATGGTTTATTAAGAGATCCCACATAATCTGGCAGCTTTCCGTTAACATCAAGCCAGTCAGTAGCCGCCAAAGGTTTCTCAATTCTTCGTTGATCATCCTCATTTAAATTTGTCTTAAACCATATCCCGTTCTCAACACCCGGCAGGAATACAATCGCCGGATTTTTATCATCTTTACTCACAATAAAGAAGATAGCCCCTGTCTGGGTTCTTCCTTTATCGGCATTTACAAACAAATTACCATCTATATAGCTTCGCTGCCGGAAATAATCATAGCTCGTCCCATCTTCAGAAATAAGATTGAACATACTTACATCCCGGTCCCCAAGATCTAACTTGGAATTACCTGCCACCTCCGTAAGAGCAAATGTAAACCTTGCAGCCATAAGCTCCTCTTTCTCATCGAGTTTCAAAGTTTCGTGGTCATCGGCATAGCCGCCCGCGGCAGCAAAGATATCCTGGGCCGCCTCCCCCCGGACAACGTCCTCCAATGTTATTTCCGCCTTAAAACGGTTTGTTTCTTCCAGTGCTTCCAGGCCATCATAATACATCGTCTGTCCTACACCGGCAGGTTTTTCCTTTGTACCATATTCTTTTGAAGAACAGGCACATAACGCTGCGATACTCAACATGATTAAAAAGCAGAACGCTCCGTTTTTCTTCCTACTCATTCCTTTATCTCCTCGAATACTGTTTTGATTAACCTGGCAACTTCCGATTTCTCGTTTAGTTCAACTCCACAACAAACCGGAATTATTTATCAGGCCATATCCAATCAGAACAACGTCCAATATAGTCATTAGGGATACCTTCAAATTTTCCTAACGGCAGTGTTTCTTCTTCTATAGTTATAACCATATTTTTACAACATCTTAACCATTCCAATTTTTCAAGAGTATCATATATGCCATCATGGTATGATTCCACAATAAATTTCGCTAAAATCTCACGCTCATGTTCATTAAGTTTATTTAACAATTCGTTAATTCCTGATTCTTTCGCTGCTATGCCTGGAACCATGCCCTTTTTTATTGCTGTTGCATTTGCACAACTTTTAGACATTTTCGCAAGTTCATCAATCAAGTCTTTATATATTTCTGTTCCTCTACCCATCTATAACTACTCCATTAGCTTCCGATTTGTCGAATACATCTTATACTAACAAAGGCGCTCATTTCATTTTACCAATAAGACCTACTTAAACCAGCCCAACAAGCTGAAAATTATTCATAAAATTCTATTCACTTCACACCGAGTTTTTCCAAGTGGTGTTTAGCAAAATCTTCTACCATTAAATCCCCGCACTTAGATAATTCTTTTATTTTTTCAATAGCTTCCTCGTTTCCTTCCCCTTTGTATAATCTATGTAGCGCCCACATCGCTTTGCGAGCTACATATTCATCGTTATCTCCAAGATAATGGTCTGGATATTTCTGAATAGCCATTAAAGCTAACGATTTCACTTTTTCTTCGCCACCATAGTGCTCAATTAACCCTACCATATCTTCAAGATTATTTGACTTTACCCAATTTTCAAGCGAAATTCCCTCAATTATCTTTACATTATCTTTGCTAAATAATTCAAAAATCCATCCTAAGAGCATTACCAAATCAAGCTTTTCGCCGTCCCTATGTTCACAAGCTTCCTTTAACCAACGACAAAACACCTCTGTGGAAGTCACATCTTCAGATAGTGATTTCTTCAATGTTTCCTTTTGTTCTCGTTTTTCATCTTCTGCAAAAATTGTTCTTCCAAGTATTGCAGCATAGTATTTATATATGGCTTTTTCATCTGCTTCTACCATGTTTATCTTACCCCTTGTGCCGTTTTATATAAATAATTTCATCACGTCATATTTTGATTTGCCAGTCAGATAAACCGGAATTTTAGGTTATGTTCCTTTTCTACGGTTTTTAATTTTAATAGCGATGAAAATAACAACAACTGTGGTGAAAAACGAAGCTAATAAACCATGCAAGCTGCTTACTGAATCTAAAATGTATCCATACATTTCATTTTCCATCAAATACCTTATGTCTTTAGGCCAACACGCTTCTCCATATGCATCGTATTTTATGTATATAAACTTTATTATGTGATATGGGATTTTTGAAATAAGTAGCAGGTATTGGGTAATAACAGCAGAGAAAAGTCCCATGGACCTTGCAATTATTGTTCTTTTTAATGTATTACTTTTCGTAACTATAGCAATAATTACTCCACAAAATCCCCCTAAAATAAACATACTGCTATAACCATAAAACATAGTAGTATTTATTAATATAATTGACAATGACATGACTATACAAACCAGAACACAAATAACACTTTTTAGAAATATTGAAAAATTATTCATACATCTCCCCGCATAATTACAGATAATCTCTGTCATCAATTTCAATTTTGTGCGCAATCCAATAACCAGCAGGAGGGAACTTATAGCTACCTGCTTTTTCGATAGGATTCAATGCTTGCCACTGCGAAAACCATTGGAATAACGGCATAACCTGCATTTGCTTTACCGTCATTATAAAGAACGTATATCGCACCGGCAAAAGTTAATACTATAAATATTACACTCAAGATGAACATAATTTTTTTCATATTACCTCGCTTTCAAATACCGATTTCTTAAAAACTGGTTGCCATAAGCCATTGCATTTTGTCTATTACCTGTTGATTTTCCCAAGAATCAATTAATAATACAGCCTTTGCTTCATCTATAGAAAGGAATAATCATATCGTAAATTATATTCTATTTAATCGGGTTGCTGGCCATCGTGCGCTTTCCACATACATTCAGTCAACTGCATATGGGTGAATACGGCTTTAAAAGAGGATTCCTCCGGTGAACAGGCATATACTCCAAATCGTATTTTGCTGCTGCCTTCATTCATATGGCAAATCCGCATCTGTCTAAACCGAATCCCATCCTGTGCGCATTCAATGCAATAATCATCGTTTCTGCGGCTAAAGCGATACCACATGTTTTTTACGGAAGCGGGAATTTCCGTTGTTGCCCAATCGGAATATCCGTGATTCGTAACCACACTTCCAAGGTGTTGGAATTCATCATTTTCATACTCAACTGAAGCTTTCAGCCAATTCTCACTATCCAAATACATCACAATCCCACATTGGTCAAATCTTTGGTGGCTATCGGTAAATTCGGTTTTCACTACAAAGCTAAAATATTTTTCTTCTGATTCCATTTGCAGCACCGGGGCATTGTCATTCTGAAAATGATAGTACGTCCTTTGCCATAAATCCGTATGCGGTTTCGTGACGATTTCAATCACTCCATCTTTTATTGTATATTCCTTTGGCGCTCTTATCCATTTTAAATTTTTAAAATCCATTGTTCCTCCTCCAACATTCCGATTAGACTCTATTTAATAACTTGGGAATCCAACGCAAGATACTTTTGGCTCACCCCATTTTTCAAAAGTATGTTTGAGATATCATTATATAAATCCAATACCCCTTTCCCTTTATATGGCGGATTACCCACTATGCCCACATTCGCCTCATCCCTGAATGCGAAAATGTTGAAAACAGTAATTATGTTGGAAAAGGATTCCTCAGGCGCAAATTCAAATGTATTGATGAACCCGTCCAGCACCATCGGAAATTCAATTTCCTTATATCTGCAGACATCCAAGTGGGCGAGCATGGCATTCTTAATCATGTCTATATAGTTTTGGCTAATCGTAATGATAAGGGAATCAACGTTTGTGTCGGCATGCATCCCAGGCGTATTAAAATATAGGCACCGAACATTTCCTTTTTCCACACCTTCCATCACATCCACTTGTGATATTGTATATTCCCATGCATCAGCCCGGGTATATCGGAAGATGCGTCTCTCTTTTACAGATTCTTTTGTGTTCTGTGATGGCATACTGTTTTACCCCCATAAAGTTAAGCTATCAAACAGCCGTGCAAAGCCGCTGGAAACATTTAACCAGCCAGCTATAAGGCTGAGGTCCGGTTCAGCATTCCGGTAAGCCGGGTTTTATATACTTACTTTTTGCTTTTTCTGCTTCTGCCGGATTTATCCATTCAAGAAACTGAATCAGGCGGTCTCGGGCTGAATCGGTATTTCCCCACCAATTCCATTTCGACTGGTTCATTTGTTTTAATACGACTGGTTTGAAGACTTTTTGCAGACGGAAATTTTCTACATACTTTCTTGCGATTACAATTTCTATGTATCTGGAGGAATGCCTGGGAATACCTATGACAAGTATGCTTTCATGGCCCATTCCAGCATAGATTAAATTTATATATACCTTTGCATGTGGACGGAACTGTTTATTTCCATACTTTAATTCGTGGTTTTCCCCAGATATATGTTCCCCAACAATATTGCCCACAAGGCACCATTGCCATTCCTGCTCATCTGGTTTTTCTTCTTTTATCAGTTCCATGGCATATACCTCAAAAAATACCGATTTCTATTCCATTTATTCAATTCTGTCCCAAAGTGCCAGATACTTTGTTGCGAAGCTGTTTCTATAACAAATATTTTACCATAGTACGGTAAATCCGTCCATGTTACCATCCTCACCTTTTACCTGCCGCAGGGCGGGGTATGAAAAAACACAGGCCGTCCTCTGGAAGATTAGGGAAGGCGGCCTATTGTTTTATCCGGTTTTTCCGATTTTGCATGTTGCCTAATAACCATACAAGCCGGAAGTTACTTAAGGTATGTTGAAATATTATTGATTGCCCTCAACAACAATAATAGAGGTATGATTAAGCGCATTCTTTAGCCATTCGAGAAAAGCCATAAAGAATAACTTTTTTTCATCAGGCATATTCTCTAAATCTTGTTCTATCTCAGAAATTATTTTAAGCCAATCGTCTTTGCAGATCCAATTATCAAAACAAACACCAAAAGCAGATTCTAAGGTTCCGTCAAATGCGTTTTTAAGTGGATATACTCTATTGAAATAATCAACTAATAAGTCGTAATCCTGCCTATATATCCGTAAAGGCACAGCGTAGCAATGCCATTCCTCCCATGACGGATTCCAATTAGGCTCTTCGGAAATTTTGAGAGGATTGAAATTCAATAATATCTTTTCATTTTTTGGTGTATATAACCTTAATTCTTTATATATCTGATTACGGCAATCGTTTAACTTAAGCCATATCATAAATGTAGACTCCTTAATCGCGTAATTATGCTTACCAAATCTCAATATCTCGTTTATTTCACTCCCCAATAAACTGGAAGTTATCGTTCTACAACGATTGTAAGGATAATCAAATCTTCATTGCCTGTATTGAGAATACTGTGTTCAGAACCCTTTTTTACAAATATGGCACATTCCCTCACTTAAAATTTCTTCTTTTCCATCACAAATTGCTTTCCCGTTCCCAGACAATACATAATTAATATCATCACTGGTTTCGTGTTTATGCAGCCCGATGGAACCACCTGCATGAATTGAGCAAGGTATGATTTTTCCTTGTTCATCCATATATATTTTCGCTGTCATTGTACCTGTTCCATGATTCATTCCTGGCGCAGTCATTTCCTTTATTTCGTTAAAATCAAGTAACATATTTATCCCTCCAAATCTCATTTGCGTTCAGTTCAACTTCCTGACAAATAGGAAGTTATCGTTCCATCTTTAAAAGATGTTCTGTTGTTCCCTCTTCATATCGCCATTCATTTTTATAATGAAAACCATGTTTTTTATAAAACGACACAGCTCTTTCATTTTTTTCTAATACCCATAAATATCGGACATCAAAATTTTGAATTGCAAATTCAATTAGTTTTCCACCAATCCCTTCACCCCCTTGCGTTGCTTTTCTAATTTCTATCATTTCCTGGTTACCTCAAATCCAGATTTTTCTTCCAGATAAACTGGAAGTTATCTAATCCACCATTCAGGTGTCAGATCACCCAATGCCACAATTCGTTCAGAATCATAATCCATCAGAACTTCAATTTCTTTGTATTTATACGGCATCAGCTGAACCATCAGTTCACGACAGGCACCACACGGCGCTCCATTTTTCCCATCCGGCATAATGGCAAGAACCCTTGTTATTTCCTGCTCACCATTGGTGATCATATTGAATATTGCATTTCTCTCTGCGCAAATTCCCAGTGTGCTGCACGTGTCAATGCAAACACCCGTATAGATTGCCCCAGTGGCTGACAACACCGCTGCACTGACTGCACCAGCTTCAATATAATCAGATATTTTTCTTGCTTTACGAACAGCTTGTGCCGCCGTTATCATTTCTTTCCAAATATTATCTAACATTTTTCCTCCATAGGTTATTAGTTCAATAAACCGGAAGTTATCTTCGCATATAGATTAAATCTATCATACCATTATATGTTTGCGTTTTGAGTAATCTCAACTTTATTTCATGGCCGGCGTTTTCAAAAAGCCGAATGCCTGAACCTAAAATTGTGGGAATGACTGTGATGTAATAGCAATCAATCAAATCTTCCCTCACCAATTGCTGAATAAGATTTGCACCGCCACATATCCAGACATCTTTTCCGTTTTCTTCTCGTAGTTTCTTTACCGTTTCAACCGGGCTTACATCAGTAAAACGGATTATATCAGAGGATATATGTTTGCTATGTGTCACGACATAAGTGGTAAAGTCACCATAAATCCATTCGTTGGGCGAAAGCTCAGTGATAATTTGATGATAGGTATTCCATCCCATCAAAACAGTATCAATATCTTTCACAAAATCGGAATATGCATCGATGTTCTCATCGTCATTGCCCTGTCCGGCCAGCCAATCAACACCGCCCTTGCTGTCTGCGATATATCCGTCAAGGCTCATTGCAATAAATAAACTGATTTTTCTCATGTTTCCATATCTCCTTAAATTCTGATTTATGAACCCCTATCAACCGCTTTTCATATTACCGCTTCCATATCATTGCATATTCTTTTTCTCCGGTATTTTTACCAATGTAAAAGCCCATGACTTTATTTCTGCAAAATATTGGAAAGACAATTTTAAAGCAGTGAAAGAAATAGCTAACCAAATATCTGCAACTCTATTTATATCTTCATCCCGTAATTTTCTAATCATGTTCTATACTCCTTACTCCTTTTGCAAACAAATTCCGTTTTTGCCGCACGGTTCAGCTTCCCTATAAACTGGATACTATCTATGACTTCTTGTTATTCTTTAATTCGTAAGATGGGTGATATAGTCCCGTAGGAGCATAAAACTCATCCCCTATATATGTAAAACCCAATCTATTGAGAAGTCGTCTGGATTTGATGTTCTTTGGATTATGCCCAGCAAATAATTTCTCCGCTTCCAATATTGTAAAAGCGTATTTGATTACAGCAGTAAGGGCTTCTGACGCATAACCTTTTCCCCAAAATTCCGGAAGAAGATGAATGCCATTTTCGTATTCTTTTCCCTTATAGGGGCGTAGTCCACAACAGCCAATAAACTCATTTGTGATAATATCAAAAATAGGCCAATATTCCATGTTTTGTGTTTTTCCAGTGATTATTTCTTTACTCAGTCGATTTTTTATATCCTGCATGCTAAACTTTCCACTGGCACAGATATATTGTGTAACCTGTTGATTTCCCCACAGCGTTTCTGCCAAAGTCAAATCGTCCTCTTGCCATTTTGAGAATCCAATTCTTTCTGTTTGCATAAAAAATTCTCTTACCATTTTCATACCTCAAATTCTGCTTTACCGCACTGTTCATATCCTCGATAAACATGAAGTTGAGGAATGCTTTATTCTGCTTCTTCCCACTTTAAATTAGGATACAACTCTCCGGTTTTGGCAAAATGCAGGACACATTCTGCTGCCAAGTCTAAATCATCTAACGCATTTCGCTTTAAAACTGGCGTTTGACTTCCAATATTTACAGGCGCATCCTCTTGGGAGTCCTCATACTTCTGATTAATTGGCTGATACATATGAGCAATCCCATTCTCGTCCCATGTATTAAAGGCAAGTGCCACCCATCTATTCGCAATATCCACAGAGAGAAAGTCCTCCTCACCATATTCATCCAAAGCCAGCCACGCATTTGAAATCTGATTGTTGCGAATATTGAAAATCAATTTATTTACTGCTTCTTGCGTGACCAGTTGCTTATCATCATTAAGAAAGTGAATGGCAAGGTTATCCATACTTATTGCCTCCTTAAAAAATTCCGATTTTGCGTTGTACTTAGCTCCTCAAAAAATAGGAATTTATTTAATGGGTTTCCAACCTATATCTGTATATATTTTTTTAATTTCATTCTGCAATACTGAGCCGAACACCCAAACTTCTTGTCTCCGCGGATGACCTAAATACCCGTTTTCAAATTTTTCGTCGATAAAAAAATAGTAATCCCCATCCGGATAAAATGATGGAAAAAAGGCATTATATCCGCCTCTTGAATATCTCTCATCATCAACCCACATATCTTGTTGTTCTTGAATATTATATGGACTGAATACAAATGCACTGTGGTGCCAGTCTAACGCATACCATTTTCTATCATCTGATGTACAACAAATCAGACATTTTCTGATTAAATCGTCCATTTGGTCCATTTGGCTCTCATTCATATTTTCTATTGCATAAATTGAGTATGGAGAGTCTATTTCAAATGGCAATGTGCCTTCTAAAGAATGGCCTCTATATTCACAAGACGGCTTAAAATTCAACTTATCATAGACCTTATTCCAAATAGCGTTATATTCTGTATCATCGCTAATTAGCATTTTCTTTCACCACCTTCTTTGTACAAACTGCGATTTTCCTTTAGTAGAATTTCCCCACGAATTAAGATTTTTTCTTCCTGCAGACTGAAAGTTATAACCCTTTTAGTTGTTAAATACTTCGACAACTTCAAAACGTTCATAAGTAATAGGTGTTTGTTCTGTAAAAGTATAACTACGCTTTGCAGCATCTCTCGTCCAATAGCGTATATTACCCGCTTTCCATTGTTCAAAGGTTTCGTCCTCACCCTCAAGCTTTACCATATCCCAAGTCAGGTCGCAAAACTTGATAGTTTCAAGATACACTGTTTTTATCACACAGGCTGGGTCACCATGCCCATCAAGTACCAGGGATAAGTCACCAACACTTGGTGCCTGTTCATTTTCCAATACAACTGAAACTGTAGCAGTTTTCTTTCCGGAAAGCACCAGAGCTAAAAGCTCGTCTGCCATTTCAGGATTGTCACCAAATGCAAAACGTTCAAAATAAGTGTTATTTGTATTCTCTATAGTTTTCATTTACGATTCTATTCTCCTTATGTTTAAATCGTCAGCTTACAAATGGAATTTTGCGTTAGTCAACGATTACTTTTACAGGTGAACATTTGTCACCATTGCATTGGCTTTCAGAAACACTGCAAGCGGCAATTCCCAATGTGACATTCAACAATGCTTTTAATATAATTTTATCTCCAGCTTCAGAAATAGGCTTTTCTACTGTGATTTTGCCGTTAGTATTGATTTTCGTGTGCATAAATAGATTGACAGGTGTAATAATTGGCCGTTGTTCTTTGAGGGCATTATTGATATTATCGAAACAGTTCCGATGTCCTTTACCATTATGGTAGAAATAATCATACATTTCCGGTCGGCAACATGGGTGTAATAAATCATGTTCGCCAACATCATCAGAAAGAACTTCCATCATAGGTGTATATAAGTTTGTATAAATAGTATCCCCAATTTTTAATTTTAAAGATTCATTACAGTCAATCGTCACTCCGGTTGAAAGAAATTCATTCGGTTTATCCGTCACTTCTGCAAAAAAATCAACCACTTGACCGCCCTCAATGTCAACCACTGTAATATTTTGTCCTTGCTGAACATCAATTTTTATTCCTGAACACGCTGGTATTATATACTCTTTACTCACTATCCTCGCCTCCATCAATTCCGATTTTATGTTCTATTTAACCGTCCAATAAATTATCATTCAAACCACAAATCAATACCTAGCGGCCAACCATCATTTTTGAACTGAACCGTGTACACTCTCATATTAAGATAATCATCGGCTTCCCCTATTTCCCTTTTTAAGCTAACTGTGAAACCATCGAATATATGAATGCCGTGACTTCCAAAACTATATTCTCCAATATAGACACCATAGGAAAAGTAATTATCTCCGATATCAATATTGAATGATTTTAATTGTTTAATTGCTAAGAATGTGTACTTTTCATAATTTTGTAATACATGTTTTAACAGCTCAATACGTTGTTTTGATAATACTCCATTAGACAACTGTAGCATGATTTCAAAATCATCTTTCAATTCCAAATGGCATTCATTACCCTCATAGTCATAATTGAACATCGTAAAATTACCCTTGTTTAATTCTATGAGTAATTCATCTG
>JAJQEA010000280.1 GCA_021201905.1 Clostridia bacterium | reverse complement strand
TAAAGACAACCTTAGAGGCTGGTGGAGCAGACGGATTGACGAAACAAATAGAATTATCTATTGTGAGAAAGAAAATGCGATTATTATTGCCTCTTGCAAAGTGCTTATTATTGTAATCGACCCCAAAATAACTGAAATGGATATGCTCAAAGCGAGGGCGTAAATATGCGGATAGCTGACACCATCCGCATATTACCTATTGTATGGATGATATAATTCTTAACCAAATTAATCCCAAATACTTTGTGCTTCATCATTTGGGGGATATCATTACCTACATGCTTAAAGTATCAATTCCCTGCGTCGTAGACGTCATAGCCTCGTCCAGCCGCTCTGCCGGCCGGCCAAAGACATACAAAATATCAAACGCTTCCAGAACATCTGCAAGCTTCTAATAAATCTCAATCATTTCCTGCTCTTCCATCCCCATCCTCTGATGCAGTTCTCTGCATCGCCCAAGTACCGCCTTCCACTGCGTATCACCTAAATCTTCCGGTTTTTTCATGGACAAAACATTGTCAAATGATACCTCCGCATGGTTCATTGCCTTATACGCTGCTTGCTGTAATGTCTCATCCTGTTCTGAAGTCTGGGACGGAATATCCTCGTCTTCTGAAAAAGCATGGTCATGGTCCATCAGTGGATATAAACCCTGAAGCTTTCCGCTCCTGTTATCCATGAAAAATCCAAAATTGGCTCCATGGCGGTCTTCATTTCCAAGTATATAATCTGCTATCTGCATTTTATAATAATTTGCAGCATCCATCTCCTTTACCATATCATATTCATTTTTATCGTGGTAACTGCAATATACCTGAAAATCTTCCCATGGGACAAGAGCGGTTTCTTCGGAAGATATAATACGGCATTTTACTATTTTTTCTCCGCTTTTATATATTTTATCTATATGATTCTGGTCTGCTATCTTCTCCAAACTGCTGGTTTCAGCCTCGATATAGCTTACGTGGGGAATATGAAGCGTATCCAGTATCCCGCTGGCCGGCAATTCCTTTTTTCCGACTTTATACAGATAAAGTCCGTCCGCCTCCCTTATCCAGGCTTTGGCTGCCATCCCCTGAGCAGTAAACTCTGGTGTATGAATCCTCTGTACAAGTGTGTGGAATGTCTGGTTGGTACCGAGAAGAGCAGTTGATGTGACTGCTTTCTCCAATGGATTTTCAAACAGGCTTACCTGTTCCCATGTAAAAGTTTCTTCGGCGTCTTTCATCCAGTAGCAATCGGAAAGGGAAGCAAAATGAAATAACCTGGCTATCATATATGGATTACTTTGGCTGATACGAAAACCCGCCAACAGTTTTTTAGCGTTGGTCCTGCCTATGTTCATGGTACGGTTCTCAGTCCATCCGTGCATGACATCATCGTAGTTTACATCCGGATAACGCAGAGATATGGGAAGCAACTCATAATTCAGAATCTTACATCTGTAATCTTCTATCTCTAATACAGGGATATCTTTTAGCATGATATATGTTTTATTCATTGCCGCTCACCTCTCTTCTCTTGGATATGGAATAATCATTATGTGGGTTTTATTATATCATTATTTTTATGTATTATCTATTTCTTTATTGAGACAAATGCTTATTCTAATCGACATTATTTCCAGATATACATTCTCCTTTTTGACATTGTTCCAGGTTTCGTGGACATCATATTTTTCAACCGTATAATACGCACATGTCTCCAGATGTTCCCTGTCCACATTCTCGGTCTCGTCTTTTTCCTCTGGCTTTTGCAGGAAGTAAATGGAGCCTGAATCGCATCCAGGCATTGCCCCTGATGCAGTTTCCTCGGCTTTTCGTTCCATAACTGTCATAATCGCAGAGCTGATATGTAATGTCGCTGGATTGCTGGGTTTCCAGAATAAGAGTTCCACCCTTGATAGCGTGGACACATCCCGGATTAACCTGAAAGAAATCACCCTTTTTTATTGGGTTCTCCCGGATAAGCCGGTTCCAGAGCTTCCCTTCTATCATGGACACAAGCGTTTCCCCGTCCTTCGGGTAATGTCCGATAATAATGGATGCTCCCGGCTCGCAGTCGAGGACATACCAACATTCCAAGTCATTCTATCTTCGCTTTAATTTCATCCAGCTTTTGCTGACACCTTACTCCAAACTCCACTAGCTTTTTAGGATAATAGTCTGTAAATTGTATCTCTGACTTTAAAGGCGCGCAATAAACAGGCGCCTCCATCATTAGGTCTATATAGAAAATATCACTTTCAATTCCTTTTTCAGCAAAATATTCTTCCAAATACATGGATATCCTTGTTATATAAATCAAAATCTTCTGTATAAATAGCAATGTCGATATCACTCTGTCCCTCCACATAATAGTTTGTCACATAGCTGCCAAAAACAAAAACATTATACCCATCTACACCAAACTGCTTCTTGACCTTTTCCTGTAGTTCCAGAAGCTCATATAATCTGGCGATTGTTTTTTCTCGCGCATTCTTTTTTGAAACCATGTCAACTGCCATTTAACAGAAGCCTCCCCTCCGTAATCTCTTTCTCAGATTATATGCGGTCTTTCGTTATGTTGCAATCAATACCTGTCTTCGGATTCCCCGCCTGTCTCGCCTATAGTACAGCCGATTTCCTGATAATCCATTCTGACCACTTTAGAGTATATTCGTTGAAGATATATCGTAAATATAATATTATGATATATCATAAAAGGAGGATTACACATGGAATCAATTAGACCTTCATCTGATTTAAGAAATAAATATCCAGAATTATCTTCTATGGTCAGAGCAACTGGAGAGCCTATTTATATAACAGTCAATGGACATGAAGATACCGTTTTAATCGGACATGCCCAATATGGTAAAATGAAATCGGAACTCAATTATTAAGTATGCTGGTCGAGGCACAGGACGATGTGCATAATGGACGCACCGCGCCAATACAGGAAACATTTGATACTATCAGAAAGGCCTTACTGGCAAGGAAAATGCGATGAAATACGAGATTATCCGAACAGATACTGCAGATACACAGTTTCGGGATGTACTTTTTTATATAGCAGATGATTCAGGTGACGTGGACATTGCCCTCGCATATCTGGACAAATTAGAGCACGCCATTGGTTTATTAGCAGAGCAGCCTTATGATGTTGTGATTACCAAACATCCCTCTTTACGGCGTATGGGTTTTCGTATGATTATTGTAGAAGACCATCTGGTATTTTATAAAATCAGAGAACGGGATTTTACTGTTATTGTATATGCTGTTGTGGATGCCCGGCGGGACTATACCAACTGGATTGTTTAATTAATCACTGCTACTTCATATATCGCTTTAACTCTTCATAAAAATTCTCCCGCGTACCGGCCAATAATACAATCACTAGCTTACCATCTTCTTCATAGATACGATAAGCTATTTCATAATTGGTCCTGTTGTAATAAACATCATACCCATAAATACCAGCCAAATCTCCCACCTTTGCAGACCCACAAAATGGGTTTTCCGCTATCCTGCAAAGTGCTTCCTGAAATACCTTCTTCAGCCCCTTTTCTTTAACCTTCTTAAAATATCTTTGAGCGGCACTGGTATATCGCAGTTCATACATCTATTCGCCCTCCGCACCAAAAAGATTCTCCATTTGAATGGTTTCTCCCTGCTCTGCAATGCGGTCTGCCTCTTCAATTAAATGTTCCACAGCAGGCCGAATCTTTCTGCTCTGCTCTTTAAACCTCGCCAGAAGCTCTGTTCCCGAATATCCTTCCTTAATCAAATCCGCAAGAATCTGTTCTGCAAATTCATTTCCATCCATTCGGACCGGCCTAAGAAATATCCCCCCATTTTGGAGAATACATTCCGCTTCACCTTCAAATCCAAGCATCTCAAAATATTTTTGTGGTATTGTGATCTGACGCTTTGAGGATATGCTAATAATTTTATGTTCCATTGTTGACCCACTCCTTGCTACTATTACCATTTGATTCACTCCTCCTTTTTATGATATTCTGTATTTTCCGATTTATACCCTTTTCTTGGTTTCTTTGCTTTTATTTTATCATATTCCTAGCTATTATGTCAATCTGACTCCTGTCAAAGATTTATAGAATTGAATTGTTTCATGACTTGTATAATACTATCTAATATGTGGATGTCTTCCACCATACGCATATTGCCCATTACTTAGATGATATGATTCTGCGCCGAACCAGTGGGGAAAACTATGTGATTCATCATTTGGAAGCCACAAATACCTACATGTATAAAGAATCAATTTTCTGCATCATACATGCCATAGCTTTATCCAACCGTTCAGCCTCCTTGTCAAAAACATGGGAAATGGCATACGTTTCAGAAACATCGGCAAGCGTACAGTCACGAATGCAGTCATTAATCCACGGGAAGGTCTTTGTCATTTGATAAACTCTGGTCATTACATCGGATTCTGACAATGGCATAAAGGAACGATATCCGGAGCCTTGGATATGCTCAAAACCATTTTCACTAAAAAAGTTTCTGATATCGTGGTACGCGTTGCGCCAGTCTCCCTTTGTATCATGTTCTTTCAGCGCTTCCGTATCCAGGTCAAAATTTATCCCTTTCTTCTGCCTGCTATTCATGCACTAATGTCTCAGGAAGCCTGTAATCAGGTTTTATTTTCGCTATCTTCTGGAAGAACTGCCAAAGTATGGGGAATTGGAAGAGCTTTCTTATGTCAATCAATTGCTTCCATGGTCGGAAACATTGCCGGAGTGCTGCTAACAGAAAAAAATATCCAAAAACGGATTCGTTTTGTTTATATCTACCGTCCACAAATTATTTTTAGCCAGGAACTGGCCATGGAGCATTAACGTAATGGCTATGGAGATACCATCGGCAGGATAGCAGAGGGATACCGCGCCAATTTTGTGGTTCTGGACTCCGCAGCGTCAGTCGCTTTCCGCCATGACAAATAAAACAATCGGTTTCTTTCTGATATTCAAAATCTTCCCGTGTGAAATCTGCTTTGTAGTTTACGCCCCCAGTTGTTCCCGGCGTATACAGGCTGATTCCCATATCCTCCAGAACCTGGCAGACCAGGCTGGTTCCATACGCGCTGTCCGCCCCTGCCGTTTTGATCTTTAGCCCCAGGTGGTTTTGCATATACTTAATACGTTCCAGATAAGGGGCGGAGTCATTTACATTTCCAGGAGTCACTGCCACGTCTACAAC
>JAJQEA010000327.1 GCA_021201905.1 Clostridia bacterium | reverse complement strand
CCTTTATATTGGCAGTTAGTTCGGTGGCCATATAGCCCGGCGCAATTGCGTTTACATTCACTCCCTGACCTGCCCATTCATTGGACAGCGCCTTTGTGATTTGCGCCACACCGCCTTTACTGGCACTGTATGCCGGAATCAACACACTGGCAAAAAATGCGGTCATGGAAGCAATATTGATAATCTTACCATATTTTTGCGCCAGCATTGTCTTACCGGCCAGCTGTGACATATAAAATACCGCGTTCATATTAAGGGCAATGATTTTCTCCCAACGGTCATGTGGAAAATCAACGGCCGGAGCCCTGAACTGTATGCCTGCTCCGTTCAGCAGAATGTCCACTCTGCCTCCCAGATTTTCCAAACATTCATTGTATAGATTCTCCAGCTCTTCTGTTTTAGTCAAATCTCCTCTTACCGCATGTACCATGGGACCATTTTTAGCCATCTCCCTGGCGGAGTCCCCAACCATATCCAAAATATCCAGCAGAACCACCTCGGCCCCGGCATCATGCAGTGCCTGCGCCATTCCGTTACACAGACCCTTCGCACCGCCGGCAACAATTGCCTTCCTACCCTCTAAGCTAAATTTATCTGTAAAATTACTCATATTAAATATCCTTTTCTTTTTTTGTTTCCGCAGCATATCTTAGCTGCGATACAATCCATAACCTAATTCTTTGCTTATCTGGCTGCCATACTTTTTCATGCATAATGTATATTTTTTAATGGTTGCCTCCATAATCTGCTCCTTGGGAGCGGAAATGCCGATGCAGCAGCTGACATTTCCGCTGTAATTGAAAACAGGTACTGCCAGGCATCTCACCCCCAACGTGCGTTCCTCATCATCCAGAGCATAGCCCTGTTCACGAATCTTCTTTAACTCTTTTTCTAAATCCGGATAGGTTGTAATTGTGTTGGATGTATAATGCTCAAAATCATAGCCGCGGAAGATGTCATCAATAAACGACGGAGGTTTATAAGCCAGCACACATTTTCCCACAGCAGAGCAATGCCACGCTTCAATCATTCCAATCTGGGCCGAAAGATTGTATTCCCTCTGGCTCCGTACCTGATCCACAATATACATTTTACGGTTTCCCATTGCCGCCAGATGGACACTTTCTCTTGTATCATCGCAAATTTTGTACAGGTAGGGCCGCGCTACAATCGCCACATTGAAATTCTTTTTAACTCCTTCGCTGAGATACAGATTCCGAAATCCCAGCCGGTACTTTTTACTGACAGGGTCAATGCTGACCATATCATAGTGCATCAGAGTTGCCATCAGGCGGGAAACCGTACTTTTGTCCACCCCAAGAACAGATGCCACCTCCACAATTGTCGCACTTCCTCTTTCCTGAATGATTGATAAAATCTCAATTCCTCTTGCCAGTGACTGTACCATATCATACCTCTCTTACCTGCTTTCCTCCAGAAGTTCAAGGACTGCCTTTGCTTTTTCACCGCCATCCCACAAGGCCTTCATAAAATCTTTACTTCCCGCAATTGCCTTTAAAATTTCCGGGTCCGATGCTTTAAGAATATCTGTAAAATCTTTGTGGGAAAGCTTTGATATACCGGCCAATATCTGGCGGCTCCGGGCCTGACTCTCCGATCTTTCCTTAGGATAACCCCCTCCGGCCGGATCTGCAAACAGTTTTTCAAAAATATACTCCAGATTTATACCAGCCGCCCAGCCATATCCTTTATTAAGCGGCAGAGACACGCAGTTCCCTCCGTTTATCTGTGAAAAGAGCCAGGCGTCTAACGGTTCCGCGATCAAACCGCACACCACCCCCGGAAATTGCAGTACACCGTTCAAAAACCCCTGTCCGGTGCCGCATCCCCCAATAACAAAGTCACAGCTGCCGGTATTTAAAAGAATGGCCGCCATATAACTGGTGTGGATATGCGTTAAACACGGGGTTTGCTCCGGATTTTTCATTCCCACATTCAGTACCTCTGCGTTGGTGGTCTTATGTAATGCGCTGACAATATCTTCATTTCTGATGGAAGCGCTCACTTCATTGATAACCGCGATTTTCATGTTCCATTACCTCCTGCTTCTTAGTACAATCCTGTTAACAGCCCAACGCCGTACATGACTACAGCCACGATTACGCAGGACACAATCGACATCAGGACTCCCGCCTTCGCAAAATCTTTGATTGAAAAATAACCCGCCGAATATGCAATTACGTTTGTCGGAGTAGATGTAATTAAAATAAATGCCAGAGAAGATGCCAATGCCGCCGGAAATGCTATGGCCAAAGTGGATATCCCAAGATTAATCGACAGTTCTATAATAATAGGAATAACAATACTTGCGGATACCGTGGCGCTGGAAAGCGTAATGTTCATCAGCGACACGCTTAATACCACCACAAACACCATAAGGATGGGACTTAATCCACCCAGGTTTCCCAGCAGCCCCAGGGCGATCCAGTTTGCAACGCCTGTTTGGTAAAGCACCATACCCAGCGACACACCGGAAAGCACTAAAATGATGCTGCTCCAGGACATTTCCTTTTCTATTTCTTTGTATTTCGTTTTGCTGACGCCCGGGAAGAAAAACAGCATGGTGGTTAAAATAACAGGAAGCGCAATTGGAATATCAATACCCAACAGATCTGAAAGCTGAGAGGAAAACACCCACAACGCAACAGTTGCAACGAAAAGAATCAACGTAACCTTTTCATCCCGGGAGAGCTTGGGCTGATTTTTGAATTCTTCCTTAATCTCCTGGTTTGTCCTTTTAAGATACTTCATTTCAGGCTTGAATGCCAATAAAAGCAGCCCCCACGCAATGGGAATATGAATCAGGGAAATCGGAACCCCGTATACCATCCAATCCAAAAATGTAACATCAATTCCGGCCATATCCTTCATAAAGCCAATAGCCAATGGATTGGGGCCGTTTCCTGCGGGAGTTCCAAAGCCTCCGATTAAGCTGCCCCAGGCCACAGAAATGAGCAGCGCTTTGCCGAAATTGCTCTCCAACGGCTTTATCCCCTCTTCATCCAAAAGAGACTTAGCCAGTGGCATAAGCATGGCGGCAACAGCCATGTTGGAGATCCACATTGACAACAGCACACCCACCACCAGGAAGCCTAATATAACATATTTAGTGCTGTTGCCGGTGATTGACAGGCATACGTTAACAAGCCTTTTCCCAAGCCCTGATTTATTGATGAACGCGCTTAAGATAAATACGCCGATAAAGAATATAACATTGATGTTGCCAAAACCGGTTTTAACGATGCCCGCAAAGGAATCCACGCCGAACAGGGCCAATAGCGCCATTGCCAGCAAACCTGTAAAGTGGAACGGTATCGCTTCTGTTATCCAAAGCAGAAGGGCAAAAAACAAAACAGCAAGTGCATTCTGCCCTTCCGGCGTCAGCGTTGCATCTTTTATCGTCACAATCGATGCCGGAAAGCTGACATTCTTAATAAATACCAACACAATAAGGCTGATACATATATAAATCCATCTTTTTGTATTGACTGATAAACCACCCGATGTACCCGATACATTATTTATATTACCCATAATTAATTTTCTCCATTTTGTCTGATAATCTGCCTCAAAATCTTTTCCGGTGTAGCCGGAAGTGAAGTGACCCGCACCCCCACGGCATCATAAATGGCATTCACAATTGCCGGTGTTGTGGGAAGAGGAGCCGGCTCGCCTATTCCTTTTGCTCCAAGAGGACTGAAGGGATCCCTGTTTTCAACCAGACTGGTGTGGAACATTGGCACATCCACGCTGGTAGGCAGAATATATTTTGCGAAATTCCTGTTTACAGGCACGCCTTCAGATAATACAAAATCCTCCATAATTGCCTGTCCAATGCTTTGAACTGCACCGCCTTCGATTTGCCCTTCAATGCCCTGAGGATTGATTGCCCGTCCAACATCATGAGAAGCCCAGATACCAAGGACATGTACCTCTCCCGTAAACGTATCAACAGCAACCTCTGCAATCTGGCTTCCAAACACATATGTCTGCCAGGGACTGCCTTTTCCGCTTACGGGATCCAACGCTTCATGATGGGCCGTGTACGTGCCTGATCCCAGAGGAACATAGCCCCTGACCTTTTTACAAATATCCACGGCGTCTTTCAGAGAAAGATCATAGCGGGAGTGTCCCTGTACAAAAATCCTTCTGTTCTCCATACAGATCGAGGAAGAATCCACATTCCAGTAAGCTGCAATTTCCCTGATAAATTTCTCTTTTACATCTCTGCATGCATTTAATACTGCATTGCCAATCATATAGGACTGTCTGCTTGCGCCGGCGTGGGCGGCTTCAGGTGCCCTGGCTGTATCGTTATCCCCGATGGTAATGTCTTCCGGATACATTCCAAGTTCATCCGCCGCAATCTGTGTTAAAACGGTCAGAATACCTTCGCCAATCTCAGTAACGCCGGTTAATATCATTGCGGTGCCGCCGTCATCAATTTCAACAAATGCCCCGGCCTTATCAACGGTTGCACAGCGCCCGATTCCGTACCACCCGGTTCCGACCCCGCGCCCGTATTTATATCTCGCTTTACAAAGTTCAACGGCAGCAGGAGCCTTAAACTCACAGCCTGGTATGTAAGGCTGCGCAGCCTGGCTGCCTTTTACATCGTTTCTCGCCTGCCCTCTTACATTAGACGGCCCCGGTTCCCATGCAGCTATCCGCGCACATTGCTTCAGGGTTTCACAATAGCTCACGCGCCCCAGTACCTGCCCAGTATGGGTCAAAGCTCCGTCCTTTACTCCGTTTATCAAACGCAGTTCAATGGGATCTATTCCTAAACGTTCCGAGCAGATATCCATTGTTGATTCCATTGCAAAGGTAGGCTGTAAGATTCCGAAGGTTCTCATTGCTCTGGAAGGCGTGTTGTTTGTATAGTAACCCTTTGAAATAACCTTCACATTCTCTATTTCATAAGGTCCCGCTCCCAATATGGCGGCTTTGGCCACTGTTCCTTTTGTGGAAAAGCAGTAGGCTCCTCCATCTGATTTTAAATCGATCTCAACAGCCTGTATTTTGCCGTCTTTCCTCAGCCCGATTTTGTGGTGAATTAAAACGGGATGACGTTTGCTGCTTCCAATCATCGAATCAGTTCTGGAAAAGACCAGCTTTACAGGACGTTTTGTTTTAAGCGCTGCAATGGCTAAAATCCCCTGATAAATCATATCCTCCTTGCCGCCAAAGCCGCCGCCCACCGGCGTCATGATAACCCTGATTTTATTGA
>JAJQEA010000075.1 GCA_021201905.1 Clostridia bacterium | reverse complement strand
TGTTATAACTCCTGGATTCTCCCTTCCTCCGTTCTTGGGCGGCTCCCCCAATTCCACATCCTCAACCTTCACACTGTCAATCCTCCCTGCGTCCACGTTCACGGGCCTGCTCCCCATATAATCCCAGCTGTCAGGCTCCGCCTCCTCCTTCTCCCCGCTGATGACCAGACCGATGCCTTCAATCTGACCATAACGGCTGCTGTTCCTGTCGCCGTCAATCTGCACGCTGGCTCCGGTACATGAAATCCCCTCCGCCATGGCCATGGCCTCCACATCGGCTGCCACCGCCTGCTCGTACTTGCGGATGACCTGGTCCAGACGCCGTTCTTCCATGCCCCAAAGATCCTGCTTCAAGTCATCCGTGTCATTCTGAAAGGAAATGGATTGAAACATGGACGATATCTGCTCATCCAGGTGCAGCCCCCCTGTAAATGGGCTCACCACCAGAAGAATCAGGACCATGCCTGAAAAAAAGCGGATATATTTGCCATATTTGGAGTCGGCTAGAAGATTATTTACCACTGAAAGAAAAATCATGTAGTATATGATATTTTTTACCCATCCATAGACAGCTACCATAGGCATCTCCTTTTATATACCACCATAGGTTCCGGCATTTTGCAGTCCGCCCCGCTACGAGGCAAAATAATTTACATTGGTGGACGCGCATGTGACTGCTATGGCTATCATGAACAGAAACATGGAATAAAGCACAATCTGCAGCAGCAGCTTATGTCCTTTGGACACGCCCGACACGCAGGACACCACTCGCTTGTCACACACAGGCTGCATCACGGCGGCCACGCACTGGTACATAACCATGAGAACCGTCAGCTTCATCACCGGAACAGCGGATATAACAGCCAGCACCACCACAGCCGCGGCTCCCATTGTATTCTTAATCAGCACCCCTGATCCCAGAACCATCTGGGCCATGGCGCCCGCCCCCTGGCCCAGCCCCGGAATCATTTCCATGAGCCGCTTCATTCCCGCCTGGCCTGCCGCGTCGGCATAGGGGAGTATCATGGCCTGTATGAGATGAAATCCCACCACCAGCCCGGTTAAGGTGCGCAGACTCCACACCACGGCCTGCTTCAGCAGCTCGGTCAGCTTTGACAGCAGCGCCTCCTTCGCCGCATGGCTGCCCAGTACCATGAGCACATAAATTCTGACCATGGACAGCAGGACGGTACTGCACAGCCATTGTACCCCTGTCACCGCGCCCAGCATGCACTCATACAGAGCCAGGGCGCTCATGCTGCCGCCGGAAAACGCCACTGCCATATAGTAGGCCGGCATGAGCAGCTTCATGAATTCCAGTATCTGCTCCATCACCTGGGCAGCCACCTGCAGGCTGGCGGAAAAGCTGGCTGCCAGACAGGTGAACAGCAGGAGATATGTGACGAAAAAACCCGTGTCCGAAATCTGGCCGGCCTTAAATACGGAAGAAACATTGGTAAACACAGCTCCAATCAGACCAATGGCAGCCACCTGAAACAGCATCTGTCCGCCCCTGTCCACCTGTGAGAACAGAGCATTCTTAAGCCCCATTCCGGTCTGACCCAGGATACCCTTCAGGTTTCCTTTCATCAGCTCCTTCATCAGTCCTCAGAAGGAAAGTCCCTCCATTTCCCCGTCCTGCTGCCCCATAACATCGTCCAGAAACTGCTGAAGCCCCTCCATCTCATCCTGAAGCCCCATATCCTGTAATGCCTGGTCCACGCCTGTCTCTGTGCCCTGTGGCCCCGGCTGTCCCTGCCGCTGTACTTCCGTTTGCCCCCGCCGCTGTACTTCCGGCTGTCCCTGCCATTGCTCCTGCCGCTGTCCCTCCAGCCGCCCTCCAGCCGAAGCGCCGTACACAGGGCTGCCTGCCCATCCGGGGACTCCTGCAAACAGTACCGCAAGCCCCCATAGAACTGCGCTCCTGACTCCCCATTTCTTCCATCTCTTCATCCCAAAAATGTCTCCAATGTCCCAAAAAAGCGCCAGCAGAATGGGCATACTGATACCCAGAATAGACAGCTTTCCGAATATTTCAATCTGGTTTCCCAGGGAACCGTACCCTGCGTCCTTGCAGATTCCCGACGCAAATTCGGCCACATAGGTGATGCCCACCATCTTAAGCAGCGTCACCAGATATACGCTGTTCACCTTGATATAGCCCTGAATCCGTTCCAGGGCCTCCAGTATATCCTTTAGCTTTCCGGTTCCGTAAAAGAAGATAAAGGCGCCTGCCGCCATGACCATGTAGGCGGCGTATTCTCCCTTTAAACCTTTTAACTGCACCGCCAGCAGGACCGTGGCAATCCCCGCGGCCGCAATGGTAATAATTGTCATATGGTTTCCTCCCTGAAAAGACGCCTTTTACAGCGCAAACAGATTCTTCATTGTCTCAAACAGGTCGTATATGTAAGGTATCATCCAGAATAATACCAGCACCAGTCCGGCCAGACTCGTAAGAAAAGCCTGCTCATCCCGGCCGCTGTGCTTTAATACCTGGCAGATGACAGATACCAGGATTCCTACTGCCGCTATGCGAAATATCAGATTTACACCCATTGCCGTCTCCTCAATCTTCTTAAATATATTTGTAAATGGTTCCTGCGTTTCACAGTCACATCACAATCACAGGGCATATGTCCCTGACTTGTCTCAGAACAGTCTCAGAACATTACAATCACAAGAAACATCCCTCCCATGATTCCCAGGCTTGTATACAGCCTGCATTTCTCCCTCTGGTTCTGCCTGAGATAATCAATGGTCAAATCCAGCTGTTCCAGATACAGCTTGAGGGTCCGCTCCTGCATGTCCACATCCAGATATCCAAGATGCTCCCCCAGATGGGCCAGCTGTTCCAAATCCTCCTGTACCAGGAGAATCCGGCCCTTGTCTGTGTTCAGGTCCATCACCTGGCGCCTCCATATCTCCTGGAGGGATTCTCCCTCCTGCATATAAATCCCCTCTGCCGCGGCCTCAAACAGGCTCCCCAGAGGTCCCGGCTCCCGTTTCCCCACCCGCTCCAGGGCTTCTGCCAGCGGCGCCCGGCTGTATGTAATCTCGCCTTTTAAGAAATATATCATCTGTCTGAGGGTCTCCAGCATCCTCAGCCGCCCTTTCCACTGCATGGCAGACCAGATTCCCAGTCCGCCTGCGGAAAACAGCACCAGAATTGCCCCTGTCCACTTACATGCTGCCATATTCCGCCTCCTTTTTGCTCCCATCCCCATACAGGACATTTCCACCGCCGTCCCATATAGACGCCACATGGCCTGCCGCTCCCCGGCAGTCCAGCAGAATCATCCGTTCAAAGGCTCCCTGGTGAATCAGTTCCCCCACAGCCGGCTTCTGCATGATGTCCTCCAGGGAGCTGCCGTGGATGGTGGCTGCCAGAGAACAGCCGCAGTTTCTCACATATTCGATGGCCTGTACATCCTCCCTGCTTCCAATCTCATCCACAGCTATGACCTGAGGCGCCATGGACCTTACCATCATCATGCCCTGGCTTTTTGGACAGCAGTCCAGCACATCGGTTCTCATGCCCAGATCGTTCTGGGGCACCCCCTGGTAGCAGGCTCCCAGCTCAGACCGCTCATCCACCACCCCCACAGACACCCCCGGTATCCTTCTGCTGGCGCGCTGGGTCCTGGGTCCGTCCGAGACCTGGCGGATAATGTCACGCAGCAGGGTGGTTTTCCCGCACCTGGGCGGCGATATTACCAATGTATTGAGGAAACGGCCATCATCCGAATACAGATACTCCATCACCTGGTTGGCACAGCCCTGAACCTGATGGGCTACCCGTATATTGATGAAGGAAATGGATTTCATAAGCCGTATATCCTGCCCAAGAGCCATGGTCCTGCCTGCCACCCCAATCCGGTGACCTCCCTGTATGGTGATGAATCCCTGACGCAGCTCTTCTTCCGCTGCATAGAGGGAAAAACTGCACATATATTCCACAGTCTCCTTCATCTGAGCCTGGCTGACCGTGACGATTCCCGCCCTGGCCCAGTACCGTTCCTGTTCCTGGCAGCGTCCGCTTCCCCGTATATCCCTTACCGGCGGATCGGGAATCCCCACTGCCAGGCTCCCATCTGTTTTTACCGCATATTCCCGGCCGCCGCAGATAAGCAGCAGCGGTTTCTGGGTTCTCATCCGTATCTCCTGCACCCTGTCGAAATCCACAGTAACCTGTCCAAGTATTGTCCGCAGGTCCCTTGGAAATATTTTCAGGACTTCTTCCCTGCCAGCCATAATCTTCACCCCTTTTACCTCAATATATGAAACGTGTCCAAAAATATGACTGGAGCCGAAAAAAAGGCAGCACCGGCCCGGAGGGGCTGTGCTGCCAATGTTGGTTTATTTGTGTCTGTGTTATCTGTTTCCTTCTATCTTCGTTTTACCTTCTTTACAATCTGCCCTGTGGGCCTCCTGTCAATCTTATATACAATCTGCATGAACCGGGCCACCTCGTCCCAGGCCTCCCGGCTCTCCGGAACCAGGTCCATACTCATCTGGAACACATGAAACATGCCCTCATACACGGACACCCGGCGCTTCACTCCGGCCCTCCGGGCATTCTGGGCCGCCTCCAGCGTATCGCTTAAAAGCATTTCATGGCTGCCCGCCTGAAGAAGCATGGGCGGCAGGCCCCTGAAATCCCCGAATACCGGCGATATATAAGGGTCCCTGGGATCAGCCCCGTCGATGTATGGGGAATGATAGAGCATGCTCTCCCGGGAATTGCCAAAGAGAGGGTCTTGTTCAAAGTTAAACTCATAACTGTCCCCGCTGCATGTCAAATCAGCCCACGGTGACATGAGCACCAGGCCTGCGGGCTGAGGCATTCCATGGTCCCTGAGGTAAAGGCAAAGGGCCAAAGCCAGGCCGCCTCCCGCCGAATCACCGGCCACCACCACCTGGCCCGGCCTGTAACGTTTTTCCTTAATCAGCCACTGGTAGGCGTGAATTACATCCTCCAGGGCCGCCGGATAGGGGTGCTCCGGCGCCACCCTGTAATCCACGGTCAGCACGTCCCCGCCATAGCTGAGCCGGCTGTAGCGCACGGAAAACTTCCTGTAAATATTCTTCATGGGTCCTATATATCCGCCTCCGTGAAGCTGGAGCACCACCCTGCCGGTGACCACTCCCTCCGGCTTAAGATATTCCATTTTAAAGGGTTCCCTGTCAATGATTTCATACTCGTAGCCAGATGGGCATACCCAGGCCGGTTCCACGGGATTTTTCCTGAATTCCCCTGGCTGGATGGGTTTTCCCAGGGACGTTTCCATGATGT
>JAJQEA010000368.1 GCA_021201905.1 Clostridia bacterium | reverse complement strand
GGGATGTGGATGCATCTACAGGGGCGTGTAGGGGTTAGTCTGCGGGAACCGGTGTTAAGAGGCTGACTGACAACTGTCTGAGCTCAGTACCTAAATCAAGAAAGAGACTGACCGCGAGTTTTGGCAGTCAGCCTCTTGCATTTAGCCGGTTTCCGGAGGCTTAGCCCTACTAGCCCCTGTAGCCGTATCCCGCTCCCCCCTCTCCCTTTCCCTCACGGACGGATGAACCTTCCCTTCCTCCGCATCCCTTACTTCCCACAAGCCAACCTACTATTTTGATACTCCCGAGTAAACGTAACATCCCTCCCAAACCACTCCGGGGGCTGGAAGGACATGGCTTCTTCTTCGGTGGTGAATTCCACCTCGGCCAGGATGAGGCCGGCGTGGCGGCCTTCAAAGACGTCCAGCTCAATGGTCAGATGGTCTGAGTGATCCAGTGGGATGAGATAGCGCTTTTTGGTGAGCACGATGCCGTCGGCCTTGGGAAGCAGGTGGGCGTAGGCTTCGCGGGTCAGCGGAAGGTTGTATTCCTCCCTGGACAGGAGCCCCTTGCCCTTATAGGTGAGGTAGAAGTCCTCATCCTCCCGGCGGATGCGCACCACCGGGTCAGTGCAGAGATAGGCCTGTTCAATCTGGTGGAAGGGATGGGTGTCATAGCCCTCCGGAAGACAGGGAACCAGGAATTTACGTTCGATTTCCATATGGGAAAACCTCCTTGCTGTGATTGTCGATTAGTGGATTTTACTAAGTATTTTTATTATTTCCATTTTACAATCATATCATTTAACCCTTTTCCTGAAAAGTGATAAATGATAAAATAAAATCACTATGCGATAAATGGCGGAAAGGGAGATTATCATGGCAAAGGTTTATGCATTTCTTGCGGATGGACTGGAAGAGGTTGAATGTCTTGCGGTTGTGGACGTGCTCCGGCGTTCCGGTGTGGAGGTGACACTGGTGTCTGTTACAGGGGACAGGAAGGTAACTGGATCTCATGGAATTGAGTTGGGAACTGACGCCCTGTTTGAGGATGTGAATCCGGATGTGGCAGATGTGCTGTTTTTGCCCGGAGGAATGCCGGGAACAAACAATCTGAAAGCCCATAAGGGGCTGGCAGCGGCTGTGGAGTGCGCCAACAAGCAGGGCAGAAGGATTGCGGCCATCTGTGCGGCGCCAAGCATCCTGGGGAGCATGGGGCTCTTAAAGGGCAGGATGGCCACCTGCTATCCGGGATTTGAGGACCAGCTCACAGGCGTGTCCTACACCAGCCAGGGTGTTGTGAAAGACGGCAACATCACCACCGGCAGGGGCCTGGGATTTGCCCTTGACATGGGACTGGAACTGATTCGCCTGCTTCAGGGCCCCCAGCAGGCCCAGAAGATTGCAGCGGCAATCCAGTATAACTGGAAATAGTATCCGGATGAGAAAAACTCCTGTTCTGTTCTATATCATATGGATGTGGGATGGAATGGAAGTTTTTTTTGTAAAAAACGCTGGTGTTTTTAAAATGAGCATGCTATAATGGTACATTGAAGTGTAGCGCCCTCATGGATTATGGGCGAACCACATATATTTTAAGGAGGAACCCGTAAAAATGAGTGTACAAGTAGAAAAATTAGAAAAAAACATGGCCAAACTGACAATAGAGTTAAGTGCAGAGCAGTTTGAGGATGCAATGAAAAAAGCCTTCAATAAGAGCAAGAACAAGTTTAATATTCCAGGCTTCCGTAAGGGCAAAGCACCTCGCGCCATGATTGAAAAGATGTATGGCGAAGGCATTTTTTATGAGGATGCCGCTGATGAAGCCATCAACGCAACCTGCATGGAGGCAATGAATGAAAGCGGACTGGAGATCGTTTCCAGACCGGAAGTTGCTGTAGAGCAGATTGGCAAGGACAAGCCGTTCATCTATACCGCAACCGTAGCCGTAAGGCCGGAAGTGACCCTGGGCGAGTACAAGGGCATCGAGGTAGAGAAGGTGGATGCAGCTGTTAAGCCAGAGGATGTGGAGGCAGAGCTCAAGAAGGTTCAGGAGCAGAACGCAAGACTTCTGACCGTAGAAGACAGACCGGTTGCTGACGGCGACCAGACAGTCATCGACTTTGAGGGATTTGTTGACGGCAAGACCTTTGACGGCGGCAAGGCGGCTGATTACCCATTGACCATTGGTTCCCATTCCTTTATCGATACATTTGAGGAGCAGCTGGTTGGCAAGAACATCGGAGAAGAGTGCGAGATTAACGTAACCTTCCCGGAGGAGTATCACGCGGCTGAACTGGCTGGAAAGCCGGCAACCTTTAAGGTGACTGTAAAGGAAATCAAGGTGAAGGAGCTTCCGGAACTGGATGATGAGTTTGCAGGAGAGATTTCTGAATTTGACACTCTGGATGAATACAAGAAGGATATTGAGGCAAAGATTCTTGAGAGAAAGCAGAAAGAAGCTGCTTCCGAAAACGAGAACCATGTGGTTGACAAGGTAGTGGCAGCCACTTCCATGGAGATTCCTGACAGGATGGTGGAAGGCCAGATTGACAACATGGTTCAGGATACAGCCCGCCGTATGGAGAGCCAGGGTCTGAACATGGATCTGTACATGAAGTATACAGGCATGACCATGGAGCAGATGAGAGAGCAGATGAAGCCGCAGGCCTTAAAGAGAATCCAGACCAGACTGGTGCTTGAGGAAGTTGTAAAGGCTGAGAACCTGCAGGTTTCCGACGAAAGACTGGATGAGGAGATTGCCAAGATGGCATCCGCTTACCAGATGGAGGCTGACAAGTTAAAGGGTTATATGTCAGACCGTGATAAGGACCAGATGAAGGAAGATATTGCTGTTCAGGAAGCGGTTGATTTCCTGGTGGCAGAAGCAAAACTGGTATAATTCACATATGATACGGGGGGTTCACAGCGCTTATTTACCTGGCTTTGAATCTCCCTGGTTTCTTATAAGTGAACGTCATTTTGTCCGGGCGGCGGGATTTTGCTCCCGGCAGGGATGACATGTATTGCACGCAGGTGTCTGATTGACAGGCGCCAAGTGCCTATAACTAGGAGGATGGTTAAATGAGTTTAGTACCTTATGTCATTGAGCAGACCAGCCGCGGCGAGCGTTCTTATGACATTTATTCAAGATTACTGAAGGAGAGGATCATATTCCTGGGCGAGGATGTAAACGATGTGTCCGCAAGCCTTGTGGTGGCACAGCTCTTATTCCTGGAGTCAGAGGATCCGGGCAAGGATATCCATCTGTATATCAACAGCCCCGGCGGTTCCGTATCCGCGGGATTTGCCATCTATGACACCATGAACTATATTAAGTGCGATGTGTCCACTATCTGTATCGGCATGGCAGCCAGCATGGGCGCGTTCCTTCTTTCCGGCGGCGCCAAGGGCAAGCGTTTCGCGCTGCTCAATGCTGAGATCATGATCCATCAGCCTTCGGGCGGGGCCAAGGGCCAGGCCACTGAGATTAAAATCGTGGCTGAGAATATCTTAAAGACGAGA
The DNA here is from genome assembly GCA_021201905.1 of Clostridia bacterium. Classification (GTDB taxonomy): domain Bacteria; phylum Bacillota; class Clostridia; order Lachnospirales; family Lachnospiraceae; genus Enterocloster. The sequence goes on along the minus strand of JAJQEA010000368.1, from coordinate 1,846 downwards.
AAGAAATTAAACGAAATCCTGGCAGCAAACACAGGGAAGCCCCTGGAAGTGATTGAGCGCGATACGGAGCGTGACAATTACATGTCTGCACTGGAGGCCAAGGAATACGGCCTTATTGATGAAATCATCGCGCATCATTAGTGCTGCAGCCCAGCGCTAAGGCACCAGGCCGGTAACGGAAAACAGCAAGTAAAGGATATGAAAGGTTAGGTATCGTATGCCAATGAGACCAGATGACACGATTCGGTGCTCCTTTTGCGGAAGGACACAGGATCAGGTACGAAAGATGATTGCCGGAGCAGGCAACAACAATGTGTATATCTGTGACGAGTGCATAGAATTGTGCTCTGAGATTCTGGAAGAGGAGCTGGAAGACCAGGATGATGGGGACAGCCCCGCGCTGGCCGATATACGTCTCCTGAAGCCAAAGGAAATCAAAGCATTTTTAGACGAATATGTCATCGGACAGGATGACGCCAAGAAGGTGTTGTCTGTTGCGGTTTACAATCACTACAAGAGGGTGACGGCATGCCAGAACATGGACGTGGATGTGCAGAAGAGCAACATCCTCATGGTAGGACCCACGGGTTCAGGCAAGACCTATCTGGCCCAGACCCTGGCTAAGATTCTCAATGTTCCCTTTGCCATTGCGGACGCCACTGCACTGACAGAGGCCGGATATGTGGGTGAGGATGTGGAAAACATTCTGTTAAAGCTTATCCAGGCAGCTGACTATGACATCTCCCGTGCCGAATACGGCATTATATATATTGACGAGATTGATAAAATTACCAAGAAGTCCGAAAATGTATCCATCACCAGGGATGTTTCAGGGGAGGGTGTCCAGCAGGCGCTTCTCAAGATTCTGGAGGGTACAGTTGCCAGTGTTCCGCCCCAGGGCGGCAGGAAGCATCCGCACCAGGAGCTTCTTCAGATTGATACCACCAACATCCTGTTTATCTGCGGCGGTGCCTTCGATGGCCTGGAGAAGATTGTGGAGCAGCGTCTCAGCGCCGGTTCCATCGGTTTCAACGCCGAGGTGACAAACAAGAACGACTTAAACATCGATGAGCTGCTCAAGAAGGTGGAGCCAAAGGATTTGACCAAGTTCGGGCTGATTCCTGAGTTCATAGGCCGTGTGCCTGTGATGGTTTCCCTGGAACAGCTGACAAAGGAAGCCATGGTGCGCATCCTGTCAGAGCCGAAAAATGCCCTGATGAGACAGTACCAGAAGCTGTTTGAACTGGATAATGTGAAGCTGGAATTTACCCAGGAGGCTCTGGAGGAGATTGCGCAGCTGGCAGTAGACCGCAAGATTGGTGCCAGAGGACTGCGCTCTATCCTTGAATCAGTGATGATGGACCTTATGTATGAGATTCCGTCCGACGATTCCATCGGAATCTGTACCATTACCAGGGACGTAGTGAGAAAGGCAGGACAGCCGGAATTAGTATACCGCGACATGCCTCCTGCATCTGCCCGGAAGCCGTTGTCAGAACGGCTCAGGGGGGACGGTAAGACAGGAGAAATTGCGTAGGCTGTCATGCTCCTGTGACAATTTAGAAGAGAGAAAGGGCCGCTGCAAATCAGATATGACCCGGACCAGAAGGCCTGTTTACCGGCCGGTCCGGCACCTGCATTGCAGCGGCTTTTCAAATGGTTAAGATACAAGAGGTGAAGATTGAGAATGGGAGAACAAGTGATTACGATGCCCGTGGTGGCCCTCAGGGGGCTGACCATACTTCCGGGTATGGTATTGCATTTTGATATAAACAGGCCGAAATAAGTGTCCGCCGTGGAGCGGGCCATGGTGGGAGACCAGAAACTGTACCTTGTGGCCCAGGAA
>JAJQEA010000310.1 GCA_021201905.1 Clostridia bacterium | reverse complement strand
GTGCTTACCGTCACCGGCCTGAGCAAATCCTTTGACAGCCAGACTCTGTTCACGGACGTAAATTTTGAAATCAAGCGCGGGGAGCGGGTGGCCATCATCGGCAACAATGGCACCGGCAAGACCACCCTCCTTAAAATCATCAACCAGCTGCTGCCCGCCGACGCCGGCGAGATACGTCTGGGCTCCAAGGTCCACATCGGCTACTACGACCAGGAACACCAGGTCCTTCACATGGACAAAACCCTGTTTGACGAAATCCAGGACACCTACCCTAACATGAACAATACCCAGATCCGCAACACCCTGGCGTCCTTTCTCTTTACAGGGGATGATGTGTTTAAATTAATCCGCGATTTAAGCGGCGGTGAGCGCGGACGCGTCTCCCTGGCCAAGCTGATGCTTTCCGATGCCAATTTCCTGCTGTTAGATGAGCCCACCAACCACCTGGACATCACCTCCAAGGAAATCCTGGAAAGCGCCCTGTGCCGCTACACCGGAACCGTACTCTATGTGTCCCACGACCGGTATTTCATCAACCGCACAGCCACCCGGATTCTGGATTTGACCGGACAGTCCCTGATCAATTACATCGGCAGCTACGACTATTATCTGGAGAAAAAGGATGCTGTGGAAGCCGCGTTTGCAGCCAGGAACAACCGTACCTCCTCTGTCCCCAATTCCTCCCAGGCCTCAGACCGGCCCTCCCAGGGTTCCCAAAACGATCTGAAGCTGGAATGGAAGGCCCAGAAGGAAGAACAGGCCCGCATACGCAGGATCCAGAACGAGCTCAAAAAAACAGAGGATTCCATTCACGCCCTGGAGACCAGGGACAGCGAGATTGACGCCCTGCTCACACAGGAGGATGTATACACTGATGTGCCCCGGCTCATGGAGCTGAATAAGGAAAAAGAGGAAATAGCCAGACAGCTGGAAAAGCTGTACCAGAGCTGGGAAGAATTAGCGGAGATGGCCTGATGCCTCGGAAAGGAGCTGTTCAATGAAACTGAAACGTATATTTGCCCTCGTAGGAGCCATCCTCTTGGCAGGACTTTTTATTCTGGCCATCGTGCTGGCCGTCATGGGCGCGCCAAAGAATTATCTCATGGCGGTTATCTTCTCCCTGGTGTTTATCCCCATCATACTGTACGCCATGGGGCTTATGACCAGAGTGCTGAAACCATCCGATCCCTTTGAGGGTATGGATGAGGACGCAAAACAGAGCCTTTCAGATACGGCTGACGCGGACTCAAAAGATAAGCTGTGATGAGGGGAATCCGGTTCACGGCGTAAATATAAAAATATGCTCCCTTATGAAAGACATTTTCTCTGTCTCACATAAAGGGAGCATTTTATTTTGTTTCAGCTCAAAGCCTGTTTTTTCAGGCTGCCTCGCACCAGAGCGTTTACCCAGAACACCCCCATCATGATGACGGAAAGCAGGGCCGCTCCCTCATAGGGAAAACGTATGTCCCGGGCTCCTGCGGCCCGGGCCATGAATCCCAGCACCAGTGGGGAGGAAAACTGCCCCAGGCTCCGCATGAACATGATGACGGAGCCTGCCGCCAGAGACTCATCCCTCTCACAGGCCATACAGGCCTCCGCGTTAAATGTGCCCACTGCCGAGGCAAGGGCGATTCCAAACAGAACCAGGCCCAGCATGGTCAAGGCCAGACTGTCCTTGGCGTACAGGGAAAGTAGCCCGCCAATGGAGCACAGCCATATGAAGGTGCTCATATACCTTCCCAGGGCCTTTTTCAGTTTTCCTATATAGAGCCCTGTCACCAGGGAGCTTACGGTCTGGAAGGACATGATGATTCCCACCTTTTCCCCGCTGATCGGGCCCTCTGACAACATGATGGTGGAACAGTTGTTCAGTATGGCAAAATAACCCACGAACACCACAAAGGTGCCTGCCCCGTAGACCCATGTTTTCCTGATGACGCCAAGGTTCCCCTTGTCCCTGTGCCTCTTGTCCTCTCCTGCCCCATCCTCAGTGCCGGCAACCGTCACGTCGGGAATATGCTTAAGGCACAGCCACAGGCATGGGATTCTCAACAGATACACCAGGAACACCGCCCTCCAGGATATGGCTGCCAGGTATCCGGCCAGCACCATGCATATGATGGAGGAGACACTGGACCAGATGACAATGCCTCCGTTCAGACGGTGCTGCTCCTCCCTGGTAAAGAAATAAGACAGCAGCCCCACCGACAGGGGCATCATCAGCCCATATCCGGCCCCGATCAGGATTCTGGTCAGGACCAGGGTATAAATCCCGGTGGCCAGGCCGCCCGAAAGTCCTCCGGCCAGAAACAGGACCAGGCCCGATGCGCAGAGCTTCCGGACGGAATAGCGTCTGCTGAGCCATGTAAAGGGAATGGCCACGGCAATCACCATCAGGGACGGCAGGGACACTATCATCTGTACCAGCACACCGGGCGCATCCGGAAAGCTCTGGCGTATGACGCCCAGGGCCGGCGATATGCCTGTCCCCACCAGGGCGTTGGCCATGGAAAGGCTCAGAATTGCCCACAGCACCATGGACCTGTTTTTCATTTCTCCTTCTGTATTGTCTTTCGCGCTCATGGATCCTGCCTTTCTAAAAGATGGTACAGTGTATTGACATACACAGCCAGGGCCGGAACCATGGCGTCCTCATCAATGTCAAATTTGGGATTATGGAGGCTGGCTGTGAGCCCCTTCTCCTCATTCCTCACTCCGAAGAAGAAAAAGGCGCCTTTATATTTTCTTGTATACCAGGCAAAATCCTCCGACCCCATCTCAGGCTCCGGGCGCTTCATCACCTTGTCTTCTCCCAATACCTCTGCCGCGGATTGATAAATGGTATCCGTGACGTTGCTGTCATTGGCAAAGGAGGGAAAGGCAAAGGAATCCTCAAATTCACAGGTGATTCCGTTCATCCGGCTTATGTCCCTTACAATCTGCTCCAGTCTTTTTGCGATATAGTCCCTCACCTGGCTGTCGTGAGCCCGGAAGGTTCCTCCAAAGGACAGCTCTGAGGGAAGGACATTTTTAGTGGACAGTACCCCGGCACTGATGGAGCACACCGAGATAACAGCCGTCTTCATGGGTGGTATCTCCCTGGAACGTATATTCTGTATGGCCTGAATCATCTCCATGGCAATGGGTATCAGGTCCTTTCCCTTATGGGGAGACGCCGCATGGCACCCGGCCCCCTTAAGCTTTACCTCAAAAAAATCGCCGCTGGCAAAAAAGTTGCCATACCTGCATCCCATGACCCCGGCCGGATACTGGGGCTGGCAATGGGCCCCAAATATGGCGTCCACGCCGTCCAACACCCCCGAATCCACGATGAGCTTTGCGCCGCCGGGCGCAGGCCCCTCCTCCGCGGGCTGGAAAATCAGCTTGACGCATCCTCCGGGGATCCGGTCCCTGTGCTCTGAGAGATAGGATGCCAGCCCCAGCACAAGGGCTGTATGTACGTCGTGGCCGCAGGCATGGCATACCCCGTCCCTGGAGGAACGGTAAGGCACATCCTTCTCATCCTGCATCCCCAGGGCATCCATATCCGCCCTGACCGCTATGGTTTTTCCCGGCCTGCCTGTTTCCAGGATTCCCAGTACAGCGCTTTCTGCGAATCCGGTCCTCACCTCAAATCCCAGCTGTTCCAGCACCCCCGCCACCATGGCCGATGTCTTTGGCAGATAAAATCCGGTTTCAGGACAGGAATGTATCTTCCTTCTCCACTCCACCATCCTGTCCCTGTACCCCTGCGCCTCACTCAGTAACCCCTGCATCCTATACACTTCCTTTCTCAGATATGCCGGCACATGATCAGCCGAATACGGTTTTCAGCCTGTCAAGGCCTTCCCTTAGCATGGCTCTCTGTGTACCGATATTGATACGAAGGAACCCATTTCCTTCCATTCCGTAGTGGGAACCGTCATTGGGCGCCACCCCGGCCTCCACCACCTTGTCCATAAGCTCCTTCTGGCTTAATCCCAGGGCCGTAAAATCCAGCCACATAAGGTAGGTTCCGTCCTGGACATATGTCTTTGCCCCAGGCAGGTTCTCCGCCACATACTCCGCCACGAACCGTGCATTTTCATACAAATACTGATTCAGCTCATCCACATAGGCAGCCCCGTGGCGGTAGGCCACCTCAAAGGCCTTGAGTCCGAACAGATCCACTCCCACGTGAAAGGCGGTAACCACTTTGTTCACCCTGTTATACAGTTCCGGATTTTTGATAATCAGGACAGAGGACTTGAGACCGGCAATATTAAAGGTCTTACTGAGAGCCATGGCAGTGACGCTGCGCCCTGCCGCATCCTCATTCACAGTCTGGTAAGGAATGTGCTTGTGGCCCGGCAAAATCAGATCCGAATGGATCTCGTCCGAAAACACCAGGACATGATAGCGGGCGCACAGCTCATTAAGCCTGGTCAGCTCCTCCATGGTCCACACACGGCCCACCGGGTTATGGGGGCTGCAAAGGATGAAGAGCTTGACTCCTCCCTTAAATTTTTCCTCCATGTCATCAAAATCCATCTCGTACCGTCCGCCGTCAAGCTTCAGGGATGAAGTCACCAGGGTCCTCTCCTGCTGCTCAATCACCTTGAAAAATGGGTCGTAAACCGGGGTGTTCACCATCACCTTGTCCCCTTTTTCCGTCAGGGCGTAAATGATGAAGGAGCACGCGCAGACAACGCCGGGAATGGTAATCATTTCCTCCCTTTTTATGTCAAACTGATTGCGCGTCCTGTTCCATTCAATAAAGCTGTCATAGTACCCCTCCGAGGGAAAGGTATACCCATAGGTGGGGTGCTTTGCCCTGTCTGTCATGGCCCGGGTGATTTCCGGCAGTGTCTCAAAGTCCATATCCGCGATTCCAAAGGGAATCAGATCCTTCCGGCCAAAATCCTTCTCCAGCCGGTCCCACTTAATCACCTCCGTATTGTGTCTGTCAAATGCCTTGTCAAAATCGTACATGTTTCCTTACCAACCTTTCTTAGCTACTTATCATATATGGGGACCCATGCCCGCGGGATGCGTCCTGCCTGATATTATCTATCATACCCTTATGACTCTGCTTTTGTCTACCCCAGCATAAGTAGCAGGTTACACATACCCAGACCCACGAAGGTTCCAATCATGGAGCCGATGGCCGCCATGATAACGGAGATGGACTGGTAGGGCTTCCCGTAGGCAGCCGCAACCACGGGCGCTGACGACACGCCGCCGATGTTGGCGATGCTGGCAATTCCAAGGGTACACAAATCCACCTTCATAAGCTTTGCCACCAGGAACATGATGATTACGTGAATCAGGAGCACCGTCACGCCGGACAGGAAGAATATGCCTGCATTG
>JAJQEA010000400.1 GCA_021201905.1 Clostridia bacterium | reverse complement strand
TTCCCGGGCCGCACCTTCCTGGGCTGCATCCTCCTGTACTGCAGGTTCCCGGGCTGCATCCTCCTGTACTGCATCTTCCCGGACTGCATCCTCCTGTACCGCAGGTTCCCGAACCGCATCCTCCTGACCGTTTTCTGCTCTGCCTTGTCCGAATGCGGGATGTGCCTTTAAATAGGCGTTTACCTCATCCAGGACATACTCTCCCATTCCCTGCTGGCGGGCCCATTCCTCCATCAAGTCATGGTCCTCCGCCTCAGGGTCATCCAGCTTGTCCAGCAGGTCATAGTAACCGCCTATGCCGCCGCAGTCCTCCGGAATATTGTCTCCCTTATACTTTAACACCTGGGGATAGTTGTATTCATACTCCACTTCCTTCTCCATGAGAATCTGGTGTTCCCATGTATCCCCGAAGTCGTAGGTATATATAAAACGAGGGTTCTCTGTTATGAGAGTTCCGATCTGTGTTCCTTCCTCCAGCACATCGCAGCCGCAAGACTTCACCAGCTCGTCCTCCACCCACGGATCCCTTATAAGCAGCCCCAGTTTCTTAAACTCAAACTCGTGCAAATGGTAATCACACCAGCCAAAGGCCCCCTGAATCACCTGATGGAGCTGGCAAAACGTAAACTGCTCCGGAACCACCACGCGTCTCCATATAGGCGGTTTACTGCCTTTTATGGTAATTTTCAACTGATAACCTTTCATAAGGCCCTCCTTAGAATTTCAAATATTGTATAAGCAGGCATCCCGCGCCATAACAGGCTATATCCTTCCAGTCAAAGACAGACCCCAGGATAATCCTGGCCACAGCGTTCCCCTGCAGCCCCAGTATCTCTGCCAGACGGAAATACTGCATCACCTCCACAAAGACCGCAAAGAAAAACACATACAACGGCAGCCGCTTCACGCCCCCTGGTACGAACACCCTGACAAAACAGTACACCAACACCACCACCAGCATGTCCCCTATATAAGGTCTGATGATGCGATCGTGAACATACAGGGCGATAATTAACTCGATGATAAAAATAATGATACTTGCGGCCAGATATCCCCACCTGGTCCTGCTTTTTTTCCCGCTGTCCATCGGACCTCCCTTCGGCCGTCTACCGTATGCCATTGAGTTCCTGATACATATCCTTGGCAAATGTATCTGTCATGCCGCAGATATAATCCGTCACCAGCAGCAGACGAAGATACAGACGTTCCCCCTCATCCCTGTCCCGGGCGCACATGGAATATATCATTTTATAATTGTCCGATATAAGGGAAACCAGCTTTTTCTGCACCTGGGTCATGGGCAGGTCCGTATCGTAGGGAATCACAGCATCCACAAACCGGTCCAAAAGAAAGTCAAATATTGTCTGGGCCGCTATCTCCAGCTTCAGAATGGGTCTGGTGCTGAACGCATACCGCAAGGCAATATCCCCCAGCGATTCCATCAGCAGTTCCACATCCGTACCCGCAAAGAGGTCGCTGGTGTAGGTACCTTCCATAATAGCTTCATAGTTGCCTGCAAAACATTCCGTAACACCCGAAATCATCTGGCCCTGGACGCTGATAATCCAGTTCTGCACCGCATACTGGTCCGGCCTGTCATATCCCTTTCCCATGGCCTTTCCATACTTTTCCTCCAGCCATGACACAATCTGGATATAGTGGTTTGTCTGGCTGCCGGCTTTATACGCTTTTAACTCAGCTAAAAGGCGTTCATAGGAAATACAGCCCTTCTTGACCGCGTCCTCGATGTCTGCCGTCTTATAGGCAATGTCATCCGCTGCTTCCAAAATGAATGCCAACGGATGTCTTTTTCCCAATGTGCCGGTTGACTCCTGCACATCCTGGAAATTCTCCTTATCACCATAGAAATATCCCATCTTCTTGGTTCGGATATCGCCGCTGTCCTTATCAATCTCCAGGGAAGATACCGGATACTTGATAATAGTTCCCAAGAGAGCTTTTGTCAAGTTCATGCCGTACTCATCCACCAGGAAATGGAGCCTTGTCACTACCCTGAACGCCTGGGTATTGCCCTCAAAATGACAGAAGTCCTGCACCATCTGGGGTTCCAGAATTTCCGCAAGGGTTCTCCCTTTAAATGTAAGCCTCTCCAGGTTCTTCTTAAACCAGTCCTGGATAGCTGTCTCACCAAAATGGCCAAAGGGAGGATTCCCGATATCGTGAATCAATCCGGCGCACTGAAGAATGTCACACACCGCCGCCTTATGTTCCGGCGTAAAAGTTTCATCCTTGATAATTGTACGGATGCTCTCCGATATGTTCTGCCCCAGTGATTTAGCCAGGGATGAAACCTCCAGGGAATGAGTCAGCCTGGTACGGATGAAATCACTCCTGTCCAGCGGAAACACCTGGGTTTTATCCTGAAGGCGCCGAAAGGATGCACTGCCGATAATCCGGTGATAATCTTTCTCAAACTCTGTCCGCAGGTCCGTGGAGGACTGTTTCTTGTAGCTGCGGATGCGGTCGTCGCAAAGCAGTGTCTGCCAATCCATACATACCTCCTTACTGCTTTCCCGCCGGAGCCCTGTCATTATAATCCATCACGGCTGATTACACCGGCCGCGGACAGGACAAAATACGGGATACGTTTCATTCTAGTATATCGGAAGTCCATTCGCCTGTCAAATCTGCCTTTCATATGCGTTTCAAACGCCTTTCCATTTAACAGAGTACGGCTGCACCTTATACAAATGCGTATTTTGACCTCACGTCATTAGGGGCGCTGCTTTTTTCCGCCTGCCTCCGACGTTACGTTTGTTTCCGGCAATTCATCCCTCTACCTGCAACGGAGGAATCATTTACCTTTTTTGCTAAACATGCGTCTATATCTATTATCAACAAAATCGTGAAAAAAGCAACAAAAAACTACATTTTTTGCGGTTGACAGCCATTGTTATTTGTGATAATTTAAAATGAGATAAGCAAATGAATAGGTTCTTCGGGGCAGGGTGTGATTCCCTACCGGCGGTATAGTCCGCGACCCGCTGCATGCGGCTGATTTGGTGTGATTCCAAAACCGACAGTATAGTCTGGATGAGAGAAGACAATTTTGTTCATATAAGTATGGGGCATCCTCCCTTATTTATATTGACTATGAAGTTAATCTCAGGTTCCCCGGAACCTGAGATTTTTTGTTTCCTGGAACTTCATTCATTGCTGAATCACCGTATCGAAAGCATTTATCAAGGAGGTTTTGCTATGAAAACAAAATGGAGTATTCAGAAACTTATTTACACCGGTATGCTGGCCGCAGTTGCCGGCGCCCTCATGTCCCTGGAATTTTCCGTTCCAATGATGCCGCCCTTTTACAAAATTGACTTCAGCGACGTGCCGTCCATTATTGCCCTGTTCCTCATGGGGCCAGCGTCTGCCGCCTGGGTGGAAATCATCAAAATCATCATAAAACTTATCACGGTCGGCACCAATTCCATGTATGTAGGGGAATTTGCCAATCTCATTGGGGTTGCATTATTCGTAATTCCCATGTGGGCAGTTTACAAAAAAAGGCGGAAAGACCCGCCGGGCAGCAATCGCGTCATTGGCAGTCAGCGTCCCCATCAGGACCCTGTTTGCCTGTTTCTGCAATGCATTTATCACCCTTCCCCTGTATGCAGCAGCCATGGGGCTTCCTCTGAACCAAGTGATTACCATGGTGGCTGCGGTCAATCCGGCCATCAGCGATCTGACCACCTTCATCTTTATGGCCACCATCCCCTTTAACCTGATTAAGCTGGGGTTCAACTGCTTTGTGGGGTATCTGTTGTACACCAGACTGCTGGCAGTTTATCCGGCTGTGAGAACCGCATGAGGAAACAGATGCGGAAATATATAAGGAAACGCTGTAAGAAACAGGGGCCGAAAAAGCCCGTCAGGAGGTTATATACACATGATTCAAAATTATAGCGATTTAACCCGGTTAGAGATGGAGCAGGTCAACAAGGATGAAACCATTGTGCTGATTCCCCTGGGCGCGCTGGAGCAGCACGGTAACCAGGCGCCTCTGGGTACGGACGATATCATCGCAGAGGCCATGACAGACTATATACGCAGGGAACTGGAAGCGGAAGATTCCGATTTTCCCATGCTGATATTTCCTGTTATCCCCGTAGGCCTAAGTACGGAGCACAGGAATTTCTGCGGCTCCATCACATTTAAACCGGATACCTATTACCATATGTTATATGATATCAGCACCAGCCTGGTCCGCCATGGTTTTAAGAAGCTGGCTTTTCTGGTGTGCCATGGAGGAAATGCTCCCATTGTACAGGTCTTAAGCAGAGAGCTTCGCAGCGAGTTCGGCATCTCCCCCTTCATTCTTTTATCCGGTGCCTTTAGCCATCCGGATGTGACAGCCACGATTTCAGAAGGAAATATATGGGACTTCCATGGAGGTGAAATGGAAACCTCCATGGTCATGGCCGTGGACCCGTCCCTGGTAAAATTAGAGACCTCAGAGGCCGGAATTCCCGCTGCATTTAAAGACAACCAGGCATTGAAACCTTACGGAAATGTATCCATTGGCTGGGTATCCGAGGACTGGAAAACAGCAGAGGGTAAACCCATCGGAATCGGCGGAGACCCTTCAGGGGCCACAGCCGAAAAGGGACGGATTATTCTGGAAACTAGCGCCAAGGTGCTGGTGCCGGAGCTGAGGGAGATTCGGGCTTGGAAGGGGTAATGGGAGAATGCGTTTTTTGTACATTCTAGTAAGATTATGGAAAAGGTGGGGGTTGCCCCACCTTTTATGTTGTGTGAGGTTAGCTTTCGCTAACCCTTTGCAGTTCAAAAGGAACTGCGACGTTTGCGAAAAGAGCAAAAAGGGAGAAACTGGATGTAATCCTGTATTTGACGGATTTTTAACTTGCTCTGCCGTGTGGGCGGAGACGTGCTACATATACCGTTGTAAAATCCAGGATGAAATTTCAATCCACTCCGCCGCGAGGGCGGAGACTTTTTTTCATCTTATCCTCCTTATTTTGTGGTGGTATTTCAATCCACTCCGCCGCGAGGGCGGAGACACAACCTCGATATGTGTCCGGGTGCAACGGACCGATTTCAATCCACTCCGCCGCGAGGGCGGAGACCTATATCATCGACAACCCGCCGGACCTGGGGCTATTTCAATCCACTCCGCCGCGAGGACGGAGACTTCCTTTATCAGGCAGAGGCTGGAGATGTATATGATTTCAATCCACTCCGCCGCGAGGACGGAGACTGTTAATGAGACAAACGAGATTCGGGACCCATCTATTTCAATCCACACCGCCGCTAGGCCGGAACCAAGGGAGCGGAGAATAGGCGACCGGTGTGAGTAATTTTTCAAAACACCCCCCCGTGG
>JAJQEA010000044.1 GCA_021201905.1 Clostridia bacterium | reverse complement strand
CCCCCCTGCAGGCGGACCTTCTGATAGCCGAAAAGGAAAGCCTTGGCCTGGCCGGCCCCATCTCCATTTCAGGGGAGATACTCCCCCTGGAGGACTTAATCTCTCTGTCGGATGACGCCCTGAATCCCGGCCTCCTTGCATCCATCCGCAGGCAGTCCACAGATACGGATCCTCTGTACGGAATCTTTACCTCCGGCTCCACGGGCGTGCCCAAGGGTGTGGTGGTAAGCCACCGCTCCGTCATTGACTTTATAGGGCATTTTACGGACCTGTTCCATATAACACAGGATGATATCATCGGCAACCAGGCGCCCTTTGACTTTGACGTATCCGTAAAGGACATCTACTCCGCCCTTAAAACAGGGGCCACGCTGGAAATCATTCCCAAGAAACTGTTTTCCATCCCCACCGGCCTTCTGGACTACCTGTGCGACAGGAAAATCACCACGGCCATATGGGCTGTTTCCGCCCTGTGCATCATCACCACCCTGAAGGGCTTTACCTACCGCGTGCCCTCCTATCTCAATAAGATTCTCTTCAGCGGGGAGGTCATGCCGGTAAAGCATCTGAACACCTGGCGCAGCTGCCTGCCAGAGGCCCTGTTTGTAAATCTGTACGGCCCCACGGAGATTACCTGCAACTGCACCTACTTTGTGGTGGACCGGGAATTTGAACCGGGAACCCCCATCCCCATCGGGAAGCCATTTCCCAACGAAACCGTATTTCTGCTGGATGAACATGACAGGCTGGTTACAGAGCCCGGGCAAAACGGCGAGCTCTGTGTGGCGGGAACTGCGCTGGCCCTGGGCTACTACAGGGATCCGGAGCGCACTGCCATGGCCTTTGTCCAGAACCCCCTCAATTCCTGCTATCCTGAGACCATATACAGGACCGGCGACCTGGCCTGCTACGGCAGGGACGGGCTTCTGTATTTCAACGGCCGGAAGGATTTTCAGATCAAACACATGGGACACCGGATCGAGCTTGGGGAGATTGAGGCGGCCCTGGAAACCGTGGAGGGCGTGGACAGGGCGGTATGCCTGTTCCTGGAAGAAAAAAATAAAATCGCGGCCTTCTATGAGGGAACCGCAGCCAAAAGGGACATTGCCGTTGGCCTGGAACCGCTTCTGCCGCGCTACATGTTTCCCAATTTGTACAGAAACCTGACGGAACTTCCCCGTACCAGGAACGGCAAAGTGGACCGGCAGGAGCTCAGGAGGATCTATGGATAACCATATATTGCAGGAAGCTGCCCGGTCGTACAATACGCCGTGTTATATCTTTGATTTAGACGCGTTTACCTCGCGCATCCGGCGCATGGAACAGATACTGGGAAAACAGGTAAACATCTATTACGCCATGAAGGCCAATCCATTCCTGACAGCTGCCGCTGCCCGGGCTGCCGGCGGCCTGGAGGTCTGTTCCCCCGGAGAGTATGATATCTGCCGCCGCGCCCGTGTGCCGGCCCAAAAAATCGTCCTCTCCGGGGTCAATAAGGAGGAAGCCCCTATCCGTTCGGTCATGGCGGACCAGGGAGCAGGCACTTACACCGCTGAATCCTTAAATCAGCTCAGCCTCTTGGAAACCTGTGCCGCCAAAACAGGCCGTACCGGGGTCAGGGTGCTGGTCCGTCTGACCAGCGGCAACCAGTTTGGCATGGACCAGGAGGATATCCTTGCCGCCATCTGTGACCGCGGCTCCTATCCCCATCTGGACCTGGCAGGACTCCAGTACTATTCCGGAACCCAGAAAAAGGGATTGGAAAAGATAAAAAAAGAGCTGGAAAAACTGGATACATTTCTGGATTTTGTCAGGAAGCATATGGATTTTGAGTTCCGGGAGCTGGAGTATGGCCCCGGTTTCCAGATACCTTATTTTGAGGGACAGGAGCAGACGGACGAAGAAATTCTCTTGGGGGAATTCAAACAAATCCTTGCTTCCCTGAATTTCAAAGGCGCCATTTTCCTGGAGACAGGCCGTTTCCTGGCCGCTCCCTGCGGCAGCTACCTGACCCGTGTGGCGGACACAAAACGCTGCCAGGGACAAAATTACTGCATTGTGGACGGCGGCATTAACCATGTAAACTACTATGGACAGGCCATGGCCATGAAGGTGCCCCCTTACCGGTATCTGCCCCGGGACAATCCGGCCCGGCCCCCTGCGTCCGAAACCTCCGGCCAACGGTGGACCGTGTGCGGCTCTCTCTGCACATCGGGAGACATACTTGTAAAAAATCTTCCCCTGGAGGGTCTGATGACAGGGGATTTGCTGGTATTTGACCGTATTGGCGCTTACTCCGTTACCGAGGGCATTTATCTGTTTCTGAGCCGCCGGCTTCCCGCGGTCCTCACCTACACACAGAAGCAGGGGCTTTCCCTGGTGCGGGACGCCTTCCCCACGGATATACTCAACGACGGATTTGCCATAAAACACATAAAAGGAGAACAATAAAATGGATGAATTATTAGAACTGTTAGAAGACATAAAACCAACGGTGGATTTCAGGACATGCACGGGCCTGATTGACGACGGGTATCTGGATTCCTTTGATATCCTGTCTATTGTCAGCGAGCTGAACGATGCCTTTGGAATCGAGATATCTCCGGTGGACATTATTCCGGAGAATTTCAACTCTGCCCAGGCCCTCTGGGACATGGTAGAGCGCCTTAATGACAATTAGAGAGGTATGTCATGTCTTTTCTTTCAATGAAATTCCTGCTGTTTCTGGCCGCAGCAGTGGCAGGATATTATGTGATACCAAGACAGCTCCAGTGGGTATGGCTGCTCCTGTTCAGCTATCTGTTCTATCTGGCCTCCGGCCCGGCGGCGGTAGTGTTCATCCTGACCACTACCGTCACTACCTTTCTGGGCGGACTGTGGCTGGAGCACACGGACCGCCTTCTTGAGCGCGCCCTGGAGTGCGCTCCCGGCCCTGACGGTTCCCCCCGGTCCCTTTCAAAAGACGAAATAAAAGCCATAAAGGGTCGCTTTAAACAGCGCAAGAAATGGATTGCCGCCCTGGTTCTCCTCATAAACTTCGGCATTCTGGCAGCATTAAAATACCGCAATTTTGCCGCGGATAACATGAACCTTCTCTTCGGCACACATATTTCCCCGGCAAAGCTTCTGCTGCCCCTGGGAATATCCTTTTATACCTTCCAGTCCATGGGATATCTCATTGACGTGTACAGAGGCAAATACGCTCCGGACCGGAATCCCTTCCGCTTTGCCCTCTTTGTCTCCTTCTTTCCCCAGATTCTGCAGGGGCCCATTGGGCGGTACGACCGCCTGGCATCACAGCTCTACGGGCAGAAGCGCTTCAGCCTCACCCGCATAGAGAGGGGACTCCAGCTCATGCTCTGGGGCTATTTCAAGAAAATCGTCATAGCGGACAGGGCCGCGGTGGTTGTCAGTGAAGTATTCGGCAATTACCAGTCATATCACGGCATCCTGGTGATAGCCGGCGTACTGTGCTATTCCCTTCAGCTCTACGGCGATTTCTCCGGCGGCATGGATGTGGTTATGGGCGCCGCGGAGTGCTTCGGCATATCCCTGGACGCCAATTTTAAGCGCCCCTATTTTGCACGGTCCATATCAGACTTCTGGCACCGCTGGCACATCACGCTGGGCACCTGGATGAAGGACTATGTGTTCTATCCCTTTTCTCTCTCAAAGGGCATGAACAAATTCGGAAAATACTGCAAAAAACATTTTAGTAAGCATGTAAGCCGGGTACTGCCTGTGTGTATCGCCAACCTGCTGGTATTCTTTCTGGTGGGTGTATGGCACGGGCCTGCCTGGAAATTCATTGTCTACGGACTCTATAACGGAATCATCATCGCGGCCAGCAGCCTGTTGGCCCCCATTTACACGCAAATGGCCCGGAAGCTGCATATACCGGCTGAATCCAGAACCTGGACCGTTGTCCGGATTTTAAGGACCTTCCTTCTTGTAAATATCAGCTGGTATTTTGACATGGCGGAAAGCCTGGGAGCCGCACTGACCATGATGAAGAATACCATTGCCGGATTTACCCTGTCCGCCCTGACAGACGGTAGCCTTCTGAGGCTGGGACTGGATCTCAAGGACTATGGGGCCCTGTCCCTTTCCTGCGCGGTCCTGTTCGCAGTCAGCCTTCTCCAGGAAAACCATGTCAGCATGCGGGACGCCCTGGCTGCAAAGCCCCTGGCCGCCAGATGGTGCGTCTATCTGATGCTGCTCTTTTCCATACCGCTGCTGGGCCAGATTACCATGACAGGAGGAGGTTTTATATATGCGCAATTCTAACCAAAGGACTGACCGGTTCCACAGACAGTTTCCAGGGTGGCTGAAAGCCATCCTGTTTCTGGCTCTGTGCGTATGCGTCACGGCAGCCCTCAACTATGGCTTTATACCCCCAAGCTCCGTGAGAATCAACCTTCATAACCTTAGAAACGGCGAAACATATGACACTATTTTCATTGGCACCTCCCATGGACAGTATGGCATTGATCCCTTGTCTGTGGACGCTGCCTCCGGCGGAAGCTCCGTCAGTCTCTGTATGGCGGACGCCTACCCGGACGATATGTACCACATGCTTCGGCTGGCCTGTGAAACCCAGTCGCCTTCCCGCGTTGTATACGAGCTGGACCCCTCATACTGGATGAATGAACAGCGAAGCGGTTCCACCCAGATTTTCTTCTATCAGGAGTTCCCTGCCTCCAGGTCCAAGGCCGCCTACTTCCTGGACAAAATCATAAATCTGGATTTCCGCTCTGCACTGGCCCCATGGAGCTACTACCGCAACCTCATAGGCCAGGTACCGGACCATATACGCCGCAAGCAGAGCCCTTCCTATAAAAATTACGACCCGTCGGTCCTTAAAATCCCCGGAGGCCATTACGCTGGCCGCGGCTTCATCTACCGGGACCGTGTGGAGGGCGAGGATAAAGGCACCTTTAACAACATCCCCTGGGATGAGAGCCAGGTAAAGCCCAAGGCAGAGCTTTACTTTAACCGCATTGCAGCGTTCTGCCGGAAAAACGGCATTGAGCTTACGGTCATCACCACCCCCGTTCCCCAAGAAACCCTGGATGCGTTTGCCGGTTCCTATGGGCAGTCCCACCAGTATTTCAAGAACCTGTTAGAGGGCTGGGGCCTGGAATATTATAACTTCAATTATATGAAGCCTGAGCTTATGGATCGCAGCATGGAGGGGTACTGGGACTACGACGGCCACATGGACGGCATGAAAGCCCAGGAATTCAGCACCCTGTTAGGCCGCTTCCTGGGCCGCCTGGATCAGGGTGATTTAAAATACAATGAATTTTTCTCAAATTCCTATTGACAAATTCCCTTCCGTCGTTTATATTAATATCAGTAACAATTACTATTATTAATTTAACAAATAAACGAGTCCCTGGGGATTCACTTTAAACTCTATAAAGGAAAAGGAG
>JAJQEA010000126.1 GCA_021201905.1 Clostridia bacterium | reverse complement strand
TCTTCCGGTGCATCCCTGTCCGCTTTGCCAGAGGCAGAACCTTCTGTTAAAACTCCTGAGGAGCAGGCGGCAGAACCATCTGGGGCAGCTGCAATCGCTTCCGCCGCCAGTCCGTCCCCCACCGAAGCAACCGAAACGGCTGCAACAATTGCTGCTATGTCCGCACTGGCTCCAACCGGGCAGGAAGCGGATACCGCCGATTACACCATCCTGTCCGGCAGGCGAATCCACAAGGAACTGGAACTGAATCCGGGCAGGCCGGTTGTCATTACCAAACACCGAATCCGGCTGGAGATACCGGACGATACAGGACTGTTTTCCAGCATGTCTGAACAATCCTTGTTCCGTGCAGAGGTAATGTCCCTGGCCGATAACCAAATCTCGGTGGTTCTCTCCATGGACGGCGTACCACTGGCAGCTCTGCCTTCCATGACAATCACAATGCCCTGGAAGGCAGACGGCGAAAAGCCTATTCTGGAAGTCACAAACGAACATGGGAAGGTTTTGGGAACGGCTGCATACCTGGATTCCTCCACTATTACCTACCAGTTATCAGAAAACGGCATCTTTACCATAGAAACACAGAAAGCTGCATCTGCTCCGGCAGCTGTGACACCGCCAGCCCCGGTTGTGCCGGCAGACGGGCAGACCGGTGATTCCGTTTCTTCCGGTTCTTCCTCTGTAGCCCTGGTTGTGTGCATCCTCCTTGCAGGTATCCTGGCTTCCGGCTTTTTTATCCTGCGTTTTCACAGACGTGGACGGAGGAAACAGCCATGAACAAAAGACTGACACAACTTGGCAAGCGTCTCCTTCTTCTTGCCATTACGTTACTTCTCACCATGGGTCTGTTTACAGCCGCCTACCGGTTCGATAACAAATACACCCTCCAGACCATCCAGCCCATAAACGGTATCCTGTTCTATACGCCAAAGCAGGCCGATCCGGTCTATTTAATTCATGGGTGGGAATACTATCATGGCAGGCTCCTGACACCGGAGGATTTTGCAGACAATCTTCCGATCCCGGACAACCACGTTTATATCGGCCAGTATTCAGGCATGGAAGCCGGAAACCCGGAGGCGTCTCCCCATGGAAGCGCCACATACCGGCTGACCCTGTCCCTTCCGGAAACGCCAGCCTATTATACGCTGGAGCTTCCGGAGATTTACTCGGCATACCGGCTTTATATAGGCAGCCGCCTGATGGCTTCCCAGGGAAATCCGGAGCAGGAACACTATATCCCATCCATAACCTCCGGTTCCGTCACGTTTGAAGCAGCCGGCGATGTGCAGCTCATACTTGCGGTCTCGGACTGGTCCCATTTATACAGCGGTATGGTCTATCCTCCGGCCTTTGGTACCCCTAACGCGGTCGGTTCTCTCTTAAAGCAAAGATTTGCCGTCAGTCTGACCACCACGGTGCTGGCTGCCGTCCTTGGTTTTTTCCAGCTTGCGCTGGCAGTTATTTTGAAGAACCGCCGCTCGCTGCTGTCCGGTCTCATCTGTATGGCCTTTGCCGGCTCTGCAATTACTCCGACTTTCCACCAGCTGGTTACCACCGGAATTGTGCCATGGTATAACCTTGAGATATTCTGCCGCTATGCCATCTATGGGCTGTCCCTTCTCCTTGTCCTGGATTTGTGCGGCAGGCAAAGCCGCGCTTTGAAGGCTGCTTCTTATGCCGCGGCACTGTTTCCGTTTTTAGCTCTGGCGGTATCGCTGCTGGCACCGGGTCTCTCCTACCGCCAGATGCTTCTGTTTTCCAGCACGGCCGGAGTCTATAAGGTCATCTGTGCGTTATGGCTGCTGGGTACGGCCTTCTTTTCCAGGGCGGAACAGGAACCAGAGGCGGACCGCACCATACTCCTTGCGGGAATCTGCATATTTGCCTCCTCCCTGGCGGCGGACCGGCTGTATCCTGCTTTTGAACCAATCCGCTTCGGCTGGTTTTCTGAGATTGCCGGTTTCCTGTTTGTCCTGCTGCTTAGTTTCCTCCTGCTCCGCGATTCGGCCCGGTTTTACAAACGCCAGTTTATACTGGCCCAGGAAAAGCAGTATATGGAATCACAGATTCAGATGCAGAAAAAACATTACTCCGAACTGGCATCACAGATTGAAAAAATCCGTACCTTGCGTCACGATATCCGCCATCATTTCACCCAGCTGTCTGTTCTCTTAAAAGACGGGAATGGGGAGGCGGCCGCACAGTATCTAAATAAACTTACCGAGAGTAATTTAACCGCCCCACCCCTTTCCTTCTGTAATGACTACTATGTGGATGTGCTGCTGCGCTACTACTACTCCCGGGCGGAGGAATTACAGGTTCCCATGTCCATTCATGCCGCCTTACCGGAACACCTGGGAATACCGGAGGAGGACTTATGCGTTGTGCTGGGCAATCTCTTAGAAAATGCGTTGGAGGCAAGTCTATCCGTTCCTGATAAGCACCGACGTATTTCCGTATCCATGACATACTGTGACGCGGTGATGGCCATTGAAATCCAAAACACCTACACCGGAGAGTTGGTTTCAAACGGCCGCGGTTTCCTTTCCACCAAGCAGTCCGCCCAGGAGAGTGAATGGCATGGAATAGGGATTTCCTCCATCCGTTCTATCGCGGAACGGTACGATGGTGAAGTATGGATTCAGACAGACGCCGGAAACGGCATCACCCGCCGTTTTACGGTCCATGTTCTCCTGATTGCCGGGACAAAAAATTCAGAGTGAGGGAGGGTCTCACACCAGATAGTGCGAATTTTATTCAAGCGTTATGGTAAAGAACTTTATCTTGCGGAAGTGGAATGCATTGCTGGCTGCAGAAGCGTATATCCCCCTGCCCTGCCCGCTGCAATTGCTGCTGTGCAGGATAGGGCTTCCTGCCAATAGGATACACAACATAAAAATACAATATAACCCTCAAAAAATAGTGCGCTGATTCATATGAAACAGCACACTATTTTTCTGTTACCCTATCCTGCACATCTTTTTTACAAGCCTTTATCTGCCACCTTGGTCCGATTCCCATAAGAGATATTATCGGTAGTTTCAAAAAGCATCTGTCTTTAACTCTTTTTTATTTATCGGCAGTTATTACAAATTGATAAGTAATTTTGCTAACTTTGTATGGATTGTGCGCAATGCCACCTGTCTGTTTCTAACCATATATGAAACAAAAAAATGAAATCCTATTCCAAATGACTATAAACAATTGCATCCTATCAATATTCAGATAATTAACTACCGATAATATCTCTTATCAGAATACACCACTCCATGCAATCACCGGATAGGGGATAAAAGGCAAACCAACAACAAAGGAGAACGATTTCTATGAAAAACCTAAAAATCAAATTCAAACTATTCATTCTGGCAGGTTTTATGCTGCTCTGCCTGATAGTAACGGGAATTGTATCATTGATGTTCATGGGTAAAATAAACAATGGAACCACGGTTGTCTCTGCCAATTGGATGCCCTCGGTCATCACATCCGAGGAATTGAATACCCTCACATCGGACTACCGGATTCAGGAATACAAGCATATTGTAGCCCAGGACACGGCAACGATGCAGGGGGCTGAATCAGAAATGGCAAGGATTAAAGGGGAAATTGACGGACTGTTCCATACCTATACCTCGTCCCTCATCACAAATGATACGGACCGGCAGCTCATGCAGACGGCACAGGAGGCCTGGAACCGGTATCTGGATCTTCACGACAACATGATTACCTTAAGCCGTGAAAACAAGACAGAACAGGCTATGGCAGCGGTGCTGGACGCTGCGACGCTGTTTAACGAGGCCTCCAGCACATTCCTTGACGTTGTGAATTTTAACAAATCCGGGGTGGACCAGGCGAGCCAGGAGGGCGACGCCCTGTACTCGTCCGCCCAGAAAATCACAATAAGCGCCCTGGTTTTAATTGGTGCCCTGTCTCTTCTGTTTGCCATGTACATCATACAGGGAATCAACAAACCGGTCAGGGAGCTTGACGATGTGGCGAAAAAGATTGCTGACGGCGACTTAAACCAGAGTATCAGATATGAATCCAAAGATGAACTTGGCACACTGGCAGTGAATTTTAATAAAACCGTGAACCGTCTGCGGGACTATGTGAAATATATTGATGAGATATCAGATGTGTTGAAACAGATTGCCGGGGGAAATCTGCTCTTCCAGCTCACATATGATTACGCGGGGGAATTTGCCAAGGTAAAACAGGCATTGGAGGAGATCTCCACCTCCCTTAACCGTACAATGGGACAAATCAACCAGGCTGCGGACCAGGTTGCCGCCGGAAGTGAGCAGGTATCCTCTGCCGCCCAGTCCCTCTCTCAGGGAGCAACAGAACAGGCCAGCTCCGTGGAGGAACTGGCTGCAACCATCAATGAAATATCCGCCCAGGTAAACCAAAACGCGCAGAATGCGCAGGAGGCCAATGAAAAAGCCAAGATAGTTGGCGGCAAGGCAACGGAAAGCAGTAGAAGCATGCAGGATATGTTATCTGCCATGGCGGATATCAGCAGCAGCTCCAATGAAATCGGCAAAATCATCAAGACGATTGAGGATATTGCCTTCCAGACCAATATACTGGCGTTAAACGCAGCCGTGGAAGCCGCACGAGCAGGAGAAGCCGGCAAAGGCTTTGCGGTTGTTGCGGACGAGGTCCATAACCTTGCCAGTAAATCAGCCGAGGCCTCCAAGGATACGGCAGCCCTGATAGAAAACTCGCTTCATTCCGTTGAACACGGCAGGGCCATTGCCGATGAAACCGCCCAGGCGCTGACAGAGGTGGTGCATGGAGTGAATGATGTGACTGAAACAATCAACCAGATTAGTGACGCCTCTGTCCAGCAGGCATCATCCATCCGCCAGGTAACACAGGGAATCGACCAGATATCCAGTGTCGTCCAGACCAATTCTGCCACTGCCGAGGAAAGCGCTGCCGCCAGTGAGGAGCTGTCCGGCCAGTCACAGATTTTAAAGAATCTTGTAAATCAGTTTAAGATAAAGGATAATGCCGTGGTACAGGAAACAACGCCCTGCCAGGTACCGGATTCCCCAAAAATGTATTCCACCCCATCGGATTCCGCAAAATATTAACCTCAAAAAGCAAACACCGGCATGCCTTAAAGATGTCAAATATGAATCAGCAGATGCAGTAAGCTTGTTTTCACTTGGCGGTATTTAACAGCAATACACCCGCTATCTGAAGTAGGAAGAAAACAAACAAAATCTTACTGTACCTGTCAACCGTAAACGGCATAAGGCTGATGCCATTTTCCTCGGTGCGCCCCTGTTCCTTCAAATAAGCCATATGGCCCCATACCGTATAGCGCTTTGCCTGTTTTGGCAGCGGTTCCCGGAGCAGCCGGCTAAAAGCATATCCTGACAGAAACGTCATAACCGTACCAAAGGCTGAATTCCACATCCAGGTAAAGCCGGCAAATCTTCCAAACAACAGCGTCACAATAAAACCAAACACCGCACCCCATACCGTTCCTTTATCACTGGCGCTTGTGGTCAGCATGGCTAACAGAAAAACACCGCAGGTGGGACCGCTTATGTAGGATATGTAACTGCCGATAACCTCTAAGATGGATTTTGAAGTACCGGAAAAGGCCAGCATGGTAATCACATATATCAGGACTCCCCAGAGTGCCGATACCAGCATGGACGTCCTTAGTGATGCCTCTTTGTCCCTTTTTATATATCTTTCATAGATATCCTTCGTGAATACGGTGGACATGGAATTCAGCAGTGAATCCACACTGGACATGGCCGCCGCGAACAAACTTGCCAGAAGCAGGCCCACTAGACCTACCGGCAGCCCTCCGATGAAACGAATCATTACATCATTGGCATTTTCAAAGCCGGTTCCCCCAAACTGGATGAACAGCAGTACCCCCAGAAAGATAAAAAGGAAGTAGAGGACATTCATCATAATACCGCTCACCACAAAGGAATGCTTTAATTCCCGTATGGATTTCGCCGTGAACATGCGCTGTACCTGAGCCTGGTCAAAGGAAAAATACCGTGACCACATGAACAAGCCTCCCACCATTGCCGCCCAGAAGCCGTTCTCATTTGTCAGAGAGAACTGCCAGCTGGTGTCAAATGCCTTCAGTTTTCCGGCCTCTGCGGCCATACGGACGGTTTCCAGAAAGCCAATATCGCTGTTTGCGAACAGGTAAACCATTCCGCCTATGAGGCCTCCCCATATCACCAGTAACTGGACGGCATCGGTCCAGATAACCGCCTTGATTCCGCCAGCCATTGTATAAACCACGGCAATCACCACGATGACCGGTATTATGGTGTTTATACTGATACCCATAAACCGCTGCAGGACCAGGGAGGGAACAAAGACCATGGAGCTGACCTGAATCAGGGAATTAAGGATAAAACCCAGCACTGCCGCCATTCGTGTTTTAGGGCCCAGACGGAGCTCAATATACTCATATATGGAGGTCAGCTTTAAATCATAGAGCATGGGCACAAAAACAGTGGTACTGATGAACAATGCCAATGGCACTGTAATGTTCTGCATAAATGGCAGCAGGCCGCTATGGTATCCCCAGCCCGGCCCTCCCACGAAGCTATTGCAGCTAATCATGGTGGCTGCTATGGACAGGCCGATTGGCAGCCATGGCAATGAACGCTTTGCAACGAAATAATCTTCCTGGGTTTTGTTGCTCTTTCCCATGATAAACCCCAACACAAGCATTCCCATAAGATAAACGAGAATGATTGCAGCATCTATGATTGTAAATGTCATTGTCATGCCTGCCTTTCTTTTAAAAATTTTATAGGTTCTTTCCCATCCTATTTCCTGGGCCGCTTATAATCAATCATGGTTCAGAATCTGGCGTGTCCTCTCAAAGATATCCAGCCCCTGCTGCTTCAGCCAATAGGGAAGGTCAATTAAAACCCAGTTTTCAGAAAGCTTGTCTCCCCTGCGGCAGTATACATCCACCACCTGCATGTCGCCCCGTCCGCCTCCGGGTAATCCCAGGAAGCCGCCGATTGGTGTATTGGTCAAATTAGGCCAGCCGAAGAAACAGGCGAAGTTACCTTCCGCAAATCTGCACACATGTCCGTTAAAGGTTTTGTCCTTCAGATTATTGCGGAATGGGAGCTGATGCTGTTCCTGATAGCGGGGAATGGTATAGGAAGCACCGATTCCTCCTGGTCCGTACCAAATCATGTCGGACGCCCATGCCTTCTCCAGTACCTCCGGCGGACATCCCATTGCACCGCTCTTATTGAGTTCATCCAAATCATCCACCATCTTATTCACCAGGGCAAGGGTCTTGATTCCTTCCTCCTCCGGCGCGTCCTCTAACAGGATTCCGTCATGGTACCTGGGGCCGGGATAGATAAAATAATTACCCGTGGATGGCGGAAGCGGATTTTCACCTGCCTGAATCATTAATCCAATCAAATCCACAAACATACCGCTTTTACAAATTTTACCATTTTCAACACAGCTGAACTCTGCATAGCGGAGACTGGCCATTTTCCTTGTATGACGAATTCCCAGGAAATCCTCGTCAAACAATCCCATCAGATGGCCCATGCTCATGGCCCATTCCTCACCGTTTATTTCATTTGTTCCCGCAATGAAGATGTCCTGCCTTCTCTGCATATGGCGAAGCGCCTTTTTTAAAGGGATCCAGAACACTTCGGCCACGGCTTCCCTGCCATTCTGTTCACGGAACGG
The DNA here is from genome assembly GCA_021201905.1 of Clostridia bacterium. Lineage (GTDB taxonomy): Bacteria > Bacillota > Clostridia > Lachnospirales > Lachnospiraceae > Enterocloster. The sequence continues at coordinate 30,620 of JAJQEA010000126.1, read as the reverse complement.
GTATACCCCTTTCCAATTATAATGGTCCGTCATATATTCCTGTAAAACCTCCGGCACCTGCTCCGGACCAGCCTGTTCCAATGCATCAAAGTATGATAAAACAACCTTTTTTTGTTTCCTGATATTTTCCCATTTCACAACCTCCTGCGTATTATTCTTTATGTGCTTCTTCTTTTTTCCGATATGTTTCCGGCAGGAACATCCATATGACCGCGCCTGCCACAAATACTGCCATGGATACCATGAAAATCCCCTGCATTCCCATTGCCGTGGAACCCAGGCCCGCAATTGCGGGAATCGCAAAGGTGGATATAATCCTTCCGCCGTTAAATGAGATTCCTGAGGACAGGGCGCTGAATTTTTGCGGGAATAATTCTGTGTAATAGGCTCCCCATGCACCGGAAAAGCCAACTGCAAACCCCAAAAATACCGATACAATTTTAAGCTGGACAATATCCCCGGCCCCCAGCCGCATGAAGAGGAACACAAACACCGCGCTCAGTGCCATTCCGATCAGAGGTTTCTTTCGTCCGAACCGGTCTGAAATAAAGCCCCATATGTTATAACCGATTAACTGCCCGATACCCTGAAGGCTGTATATACCTCCGGCCACTGCCGCACTCAGCCCCAGGGAGTTGCGCAGATATGTAGTGGCATTGTTGGAAAAACGCTGAGTAAGCCGTAAAGTTCGCGCCGGAAAGCAGGATAACCCCCAGGCCGATCCACAGAAACTTACCCTTATACATATTCAAATAGCTGACCTTCTCATTCTGTTTCCTGGACATCTCGTTTAATTGCTTTGTGTTCTCATAGTCGTTTGGCACAAACAGGAAAATCATGACTGCTCCCACAGCGGGCGGTATGATTGCCGTATACATCAGCACCTGCCAGTTGGAGTCCCCCATAAATGAGTAGAGCTGACCTCCAAATATCATAGCCAGGGAAAAGAGGCTGGTCAGAACCGCGGCCAATTTACCACGGTATTTCTGCGGAAACAGCTCCGTCACCAGAGGCATGGCACATCCAAACGCTCCGCCCAGGGTACCGCCTGTAATCAGTCTGGATACCAGCCATACCGTGTAGCTGCCAGGCGTCATCATGGGCAGAAACGTGGTCAATGCAATCAGGGACGCCACCGCGATCAATGTATATTTTTTTCCTATCTTTGCATTCAGTATGCCAAATATAATTGTTCCGGGAATCGTTCCAAAGGACATAACCGCAAAAATGGTTTCCGACTGCTGCAGTGTAAAACCAAACCCGCCTGCGGCTGCTTCCGCTATCATGGTAGGCTTTACGAACGTTCCCACCATAAAATTGCAGCAATAAAAAAAGTATACAATGACTATGGACAGGAATGCAAGGCCCCTGCGGGCTGCCGATAAATTCTTTCCTAAAATGATATTATTTTCTGCTTCATATGCATCTTGCGCGATTGCAGTCATCTAACTCTCCCCCTCAATCATAGTGTCATCTGTCTTTAAATAGGCATCATCTGTCTCCAGATAAATCTGTTTCAGCACATCCAGACCGTCAAATGTAACCCACTCTTCCTGAATCCAATTTCCGGCAATCTGGTAATGATTAATTCCCAGCAGATCCACCGGCTTCATGGACGGAGCTCCGAACATCCTGCGGCCTTCATGAAGTCCCCGCAGCCTCCACCTGGCAGCCACGTCCCACTCATTGTCACCGGCCCGTCTGTTGCAGGTAACACGGTCCACGCTATGGTGCGCGTTGGGGAAGGATGCCAGGAGACTGATAACCATGCCCTGAATTTCCTCATAACCAACCAGATCTTTTCCGCATATATAATGAACCACCGCATCCGGCGAATAGTAGGCCTTGATTTCGTTTATCATTTTATAGTTAAAGACGTGACTGTGCATTTCCAGTATCATCTCCCCCACGCTGTCATCCCTGGCCGTGTATCTTTCCGGGAAGAACTGGCCCTGCATGGATTCGCCAAGGCCGTACCTGGACTGAAGCGCAGGGGTCTTGTCCTTGGCTCCTCTGGCCATATTCCTCGCAACCTCATGTACATCAAATCCCAGCTGCTTTACCAGCCACAAGTTATCCCTCACCAGCCATTCTTCATAAATCCGGTTATTTTCTATGGCGCAGTCAATCACGGTACGGAAATTCACCTTTCTTCCTGTTGCTTTACCGAAATCACCGTCCCCAAGGTTCGTGGCTGTGGACAAAACCCTGTGAGAGGAAAGATAACCATTTGTATCATGCTTTGACCAGATAACCTGTTCGCCAATCAGGCGGCGGTCCGGAAAGGAATGCAGTGTCATCAGCGTGTTTGCCACCACATCCTTTATACCCACCAGGTTCGTGGACGCGCAATGCATGGTCACATCGTTATGGTATGTATCATAAATCACCCCGATTCCCTTTTCCTCCCATATGCGGTGTGTTATCTTAAGCACATAATCCACAATATCGCGATACTCCTGGTCAAATCCAGGCAGCTGCTGCTTTGATTCATCCAGCTTCAGATAATCATTATAATCTTCATGCCTGACCGGATTCACCTCCTCCGTCTCACCATAGTAAACCTTACCGCTGTTTTGTTGTTCCATCATCTGTTTCATTATCTCCTCTCTCATTATTTCAAACGTTTGAAATTTATGGTTAAAACAAAGCCTTTTACAAGGCTAAATGTTTAAACACAGAAAAACGCAGAATTACAATAACCATTCTATGTCAAATTACGCACAGACCCCCGGATGATTAAGCGGGGATAAATCTTCCGCGGATTCAAATCTTCCTTATCCTCAATGTGGCAGACAAGGGAATTCACCGCATTGGTTATAACATCCTCTCTGGGGTCCGCAATGGTGTCAAGGGGTATGTCCAGATACGGAATCAATTCAATATCGTTGTAACCCACGATTGATATATCTTCCGGGACATTCATCCCATAGTTTTTTTTCAGCTGCTGTACAATGGACAAGGCAGGAAGATCCTGCTGCGAAAAAATCCCGGTAAACTTGCGTATATACTCAATATTCTGTCTTACAAACTCCCGTTGGGATTCAAAGTCCATACGGGCGATCAATACAGCGGGCGCCGCCCCGTATTCCTCCATGGCTTCTATGTATCCGGCCGTGCGGTCATCATACATCTTTAATTCCGGATCATTGGAACGGATGGTCAGAATCTTCCTGTGTCCGTGTTCCAGCAGATGTCTGGTAGCCCAGTATCCGCCCTTCCTGTTGTCATCCCAAAAGAAATTATCCGGTGTATCCGCGGAAAAAGGCGGTTTAAAATATACATATACATAAGGAATGTCAGCGCTGCTAAGAAACTTATATTCAGCCTCGGTCAGGGTCTTTGAAAAAATAACCAGACCGTCCACCATCTTCCCATTGACCATTCTAAGTATATTGCTCTGGGAATGTATGTTTTTATTGGGCTGTATCAGAAAATCGTATCCGCAATTTTCAACTGCCCTGGTGGAGTATGTCTCAATCTCATTGAAAAACCAACGGTAATCAGGCGCATTAAAATTATCGGAGAATACAATTCCAATCCGGTTTGTCTTTTTCGTCACCAGGCTTCGGGCATTGGCATTAAACGTAAATCCAAGGCGCTCCGCCTCTTCTATGACACGTTTTTTAGTTTTTTCCGCGACTCTGGGGTCGTTATTCAAGGACAGGGAGACCGTTGAATAGCTCACATTCAGATTTTTAGCAATATCCTTTATGGTCATATAAGCTTTTCCCCTTTCCGTTTTTCATTTTCCAACTTTATAGGTTGAGTATAATTTAAAACGTTTGAAATGTCAATAGAACGTTCTGTATTCGTGAATTTTTGTATGTTTTTCACAATGTGTACTGGCTGTTTTGTACAAAACCCATCCCGGCACCAGCTCTGCGTACCTGGCGGCATGATAGGAGGAAGCATGTCCGGATGGTCTATCATATAACCATGTAATAGCGTTCAGCATTCGGTTCCGGCAGCCGTCTCTGTAACTTACAGCAAATGGCTTTTTTCCCAATCTATGGGATGTCAGGTTAAAATTGTGATTCGTTTTATAATGTGTAAACAAAAAACCAGTGAAAGTATTATAGCTCTCACTGGTGAAAATCAGTTGTTAATCATTTTATACTCTATCTTACATTGTGACAATCATCAAGAATTCGTTCATTACTTCGTTGTTGGGAATCTTCACCACGGTCGAGGTGGCATCATTTCTTTGAAGAACGGTTAAATAACCGGCATTGACTAACAATCCCCAAAGGCTGTAATTACTTTCCCGCTCAACATAAGATGTATCCAGGTTGAGCCAGACAGTAGTTTCGGCTCCGGTTGCCAGGACATCAAAATCCTTCCAAAAACTTGCTGAAGCCTTTCCGAGTGCCTGCCGGATCAGAAAATTGGATGAGGTGTTGGTCCAGTAATTATCAAGGAAAGCATTATCGGCATAGTTCAGTATCGACCAGGGATTATACATTTCAATCCCGGAAAAGAGATAGCCGTCATACATATGTTGTACATCTGTTGTTAAGGATAGTCCATAGTCTTTTAAGAGCATTTCTGTTTCACTTGCCGTCAGTCCGAAATAAGATGCATACTGGTGGCTCATTACAGTGTAGACTTTTGGATTGTTCAGTTGTGAAAAAATACTTTCCTTTGCAACTCGCTGTATACCTGTCAGCAAGGCCTGTCCTAAGGATTGGTTGCCTTTTAGTGCTGCTCCAAAAAAAGTGGAAAAAAATGCTCCCAACATGTCATGATAATTGTATTCGCAGCTGCTCATGATAGGTTGATCGTACTCATCAATCAACAGGATTGGGCAGATGTGATAACACGCAGCAACAATCCTGGTTAAATCTACAAGACTCGTTGTCAAATAAATATAAGAAGAACTTTTGTCTTTCAGCGTATTTAGGATATCTCTATAGTTCTCATAATCGTATGAATTGTGGTCCAGTTTTTTTTCCACTACTGTTTCATAGCGAAGGAACTCGCGCAAAAGCTCTTTCTTTAAAGTGTATATCAATTCATCAGCAGTGGCGCCTTTGCAGTTCTTAAGGGTTAGAAAAATAACTGGACATCTGTTCATTTGTTCGGCATATGAAGTTTTCATAATAGCGAGTCCATCAAATAGCTGGCTGCTTTCGACTGTGATATCGAAAAATTCCCGCATCATAGTCATGTTGAGTGTTTTTCCAAATCGCCGCGGCCGCACAATCAGGGCAACCTTATCACCCATCTCTAAAAAATCCCGAATCATCAGAGACTTGTCGATATAATAATACCCCTGTTCCCGTACCTCCCTAAATTCATCGTTGCCGATTGGCAATGGTTTCTTTTTATCCAAATAAAAAACTCCTTTTTGGCACGATGGAAATACAAGCCTGAGATCACCTGAAGCGGATATTCCTATTATTAAGTTTCCCGACAAACGCCTGGTGTTCCGGCGCAAGATTGGATTGCATCCCTGCCGGACAGCTGTGGTTTTTGTAGTATAGCATATCAATGAAAGGATTTGCAATGAACCAATTTATATGTTATTCTTTTTAGCAGTTTGGCCGGTCATGGTGTGGAATTGACAGCGTCATTTGTAAGGGGTTGCAGGAGAAGGAGGCGGTTATGTTGTGGAAAAAGACAGGATTGTTTTGGAAGAATGGCTTAATAACAGTCAGTGTCATACTGATGGCTGGTGTTTGGGGATGCAGTGAAACACTTCCGGAAAAGCCCCGGTCTGAGCAGATAGAAAATGAAACCCGGGACGCCAGACAGGACACTGAGGCTGATGCGGATAATATGACAGGCATCTATATGGAACTTTATAAAAAGGCTGCGGGGGAAAACCGGGCAGGTGATTTAGATAATGTGCGGAACATCGTAAATCATTTTGGCGAGAATGGGTATGTGGCGATTGACAGCAGAAACCAAATTGACATGACAGCCCATGAACAGGTTGTGCGGTTTTGTGAACAGGCAGAATCTCAAAAGGATGCGGCAGTTACAATCATAGAGGTTTCCTGGTCAGACGGATTCACAAAATACGATTTGAAAGCAGAGAATGGGAATACAGAAATCACACAGACATCTTATCAATATGAAGGTGCACAACTGAAAAACATGGGTACGGAAAGTTACAATGTGGATTCATGGGATTACACGGAAGAAGGATATCTTATGTTTTCGGGAACCTGGTTTTCAGAGGTCTTATATGCATATATGGTGAGCGATGCAGAGGAATATAAGGCGTTCAGGGTGCAGCCTCTGGATGAAAAATGCAGGGAATTGAACCGGCAGTATGTACTCCCGATTGGTTATGAAAATAATAATATGTTTATTGTGGACTGGAGCGAAGATGACTTTGGGGAATTAAACTTTTATGATATGTATGATATTTTATATCAGAAAGTAAAGACAGGCCATGTTCCTTATGCTGAAGAGGAGAATCTGGAAAACAATACATGTTATCGGATACCGAAGGACGGGTTTGAGGATGTTATTATGGAATATTTCAATATTGACAGTAAAACGCTCCAATCCAAAACAGACTATGATCCAGAGGACTCAGTCTATGAATACAGGCCAAGGGGGTTTTACGAAGTGGAATATCCGGAATATCCCTATCCGGAAGTTATCGGGTTTACGGAAAACAGTGATGGTACATCCGCACTTACAGTAAATGTGGTATTTCCGTACGGGGGAGTCTCTAAGGTGTATGCCCATGAATTAGTGGTCCGCCCTTTGGAAGATGGCGGGGTTCAGTATGTGTCCAACAAAATCATATCAGCTGAGGACAACGCGGAAGAAACATGGCATACCCCACGCCTGCCCATGGAAGAATGGAAAAAGATGTATGGAGGCGGATAATGGAACAATTTTCAGTAAAGGAGATGCGTCTAATATTGTCCTAAATGATGAAACCTTGCTTGCTATTCAGGAAAAGGTGAGTGAAACAGGATACCCTGTTATGACCACAATCATCTATGGCAACATGGAGAACCATGAAAAGGCAGACCATTTCCTGAAGCAATGCATGGAAGGAAAAACGGTACACAGATAATATATGAAATCCGCTCAGATGGCGGGATCAGAAGAATAAAATACAGATATGACGGAACGAATATGTATGAATTATCGGCCAATGCCGTATGGGGGATGGACGGTATTTCAGAGATATAATATGTGGCTTATACCAGGATAAAGGAGTGGAGTTACTCTGACAAAGGATGGTTCTGCTACCAATTATGTGTGCCTGAGTATCCGGAAGTTACGGAAACGGTGGACGGAAGCCGCCTGCTTAGAATAAAACCAATGGCAGAAGAATTGCGTGAAATGTCCTGGAAATGCGTAAAAGGTCTGGCTTATCAAGGGAATGACCTGTTATGTTCCAACTGGGATGAAGAACATACCGGAATATCAATACCGTATCAATGGACAGCAGGGAAATTAAAGGCCCTGGGAAAAGGCAGGCAGCGTTGTTACAAAAGATATTCCGGATAACACAATTGCATACGGGAATCCTTGCAGGGGGATGAGGGATAACAGATAAATTCACGTGTTGGGATTTCCTTATACATGGAGAAAGTGTAAGCATGGAGACGTATATGTGTGGAGAAACTGTAAAATTGGACACGCTGGAAGAAACTGGAATTTATAGCAATAATTGTATATTACTATTTATCTGTTGATAGTTTGTAACGTTTCGTGTATCCTAATTTTAGTAAATCTGTATTGTAAAGGAGATATAACTATTGGACTATAAGAAAAAAGCAATTGATTGTGTAAAGGACACGGTTTTGCCCATTCAGCGCGCGCAGTTTGAAGAATGCGGATGCTGCCTGGATGAACAGTATAAAAAATATGGTAACACGGAAATGCTTATTGCGAGAGTGATCGAACCTGGACATATCTATGAAATAGGATATCCTAAATGCATTTGTGATGAGGTCCTATCCGGCAAGGTAACGGATGTGTCTCATTGTGAATGCTCAAGGAACAGTGTTTTATATATTTTACAGGATTTACTGCTGGACAAGGATATACAAGTTGAAATAATACATACTGTATTAGGCGGGGCGGATGATTGCCGGTTTAAGGTGACAGTCCGCTGATACACTTCTACGAAAAAAGGATGCTGCGGATTCTGGCGAAACATGCCCTTGCCGAAACGCAGCATCCTTAAAATTGTCTGACAGTCATGCAAATGAACCATTCTCTTAAATGAGCCATTCTCTTATTTTATCAGCCCCATACATCGTTTTGTTTCCTCTGTGGTGTCAACACATGGGATGGATTTAAGGAAGTCTTCTGCATTTATATGTTCATAGTATGCCCTGACTACTGTTTGGACCAGTCCTAAGGACACCACCTCCCGCTCCGTAGGCGTAAAGTGCCCATAGGGAGTGGAAAGGCGGATCCGTTCCATCTGCTGTTCTTTTTCCTTATCAATGATGGAATACGTTTGGAAATCGCCCTTTGGCAGACTGACGCGTACCTCTGTGACAAACTGGTTGTCTATCCCGTAAAACTGGAAAAATCCATCCTGGGACTCCAATATCAGAAAATCCTCCCGGCCCTCTTCAATCATCATGATGTAAGGAGTGATGTCTCGGTATGGCACATTTTCTATGATCTGACCCGAAGGCAACTGGACATTGATGGCGCGGTGGACAACGTGTTTGGTGGGGAATTTACCATCTGCCAACAGGATTGCCACATCGAAGAAGCTTTTTACACTGTCCTCAGGCCCATTTAACATTCGTTTGTGGGCCTTTGTAATGGGGGATATCTGAACGCTTGTACGATTTTTCAGGACCGGCATTCCGTTGTCCATGTACCACGCAAAGCCTTTTTCACCCAACTGAAGGCGCAGCATGGTTTCACCCAGGTAAATGCCATAGTGGACAGCAATATTCCACAATGTATCCGCGCCTTCCCTGCCGTCGTATTCTGCAAGATGGTTATAATACTCCCCTAAGATAGATTCCACTTCCCCAATGCTTTTTTCCGAATAATCAAGTATGATGCCGCTTTTTAAGGCATGCGCAGCGGCCCTGTCCGCAATTTCCTGATAACTTAAATCCATTCCATCCTCCTTTGTCCCGTTTGCCGATCCAAATGGTCTTCCCTGCCGGACTCTCAGTCACAGCCATAAGAAGCAATCTAATCGACTTTGGGTACAATCATATAATCTGGACCTGTGTAATGCCAGTCCCTTCTATAATATATAATAATACAGTAAACAATAAAAGAAAATATGATTATCACTATCACCTGTTCTTTGTCCCATTTATGTTCAGGTTCTCTAATAAACATTGTGTTTGTAGCGATATTGTACGAATAGTCTGTTTTATGCACGAATTGATACCTTGATATGCTATATTCCGCTCGACCATACCCTTTAGAAAGCCTCATGGGTATTAAAACTTACACGATACAGAAAGATATTATGAACATATAGAGGCTACCAAACACTAAAAACAGTAAGTGCCCAAACTGCATATGCAGCCTGGACACTTACTGTTATTGTGTATTCAATTTATATTCTTACATGTCAGGAATCTTCCTTCCGCCTCTTATTCATTGCTACCAACACCAGTAAAATGCCGGACATCATCATTGTAAAGGTCGATTTGGCGGAACTCTGTCCCGTCTTGGGCAGTGCTGATAATGGGATTTCTCCATCATCAATCATGGTTATGTCTACTGGTGTTCCCGGAAGCTGTGCCAATGGTACATCATCCGGAGTAATGATGGTGGTTTCACCTGGGCCGCCTGTTGGAGCGGTATAACGGTTGCCGCCGCCAGTGGTTCCACCGCTGCCTCCACTGCCTCCACTTCCACCGCTTCCGCCGTTTCCGTCTGAACTGCCGCCTGCAGATGTGACCGTCAGCTCTCCTGCAATATAGGTAATATTATAGTTTGCAGTCACATCGTTATCACCCGCTTTGATGACAGCTCCGCTTGCAATATTTGTGCTTGTTCCAACCGATGTCTGGCTTCCGCTTACCGTTACCGACCATGTCTGCCCGTCTGCAATGGTTCCGGAACTGAGTTCTGCATGGTTATTCGTCAGTGGTGCTCCGTCATACACTTTGCTTGCTGAGCCGGCTGTGAACGTGACATCACGCTTGTGGATGATCACCTTGCCTTCAACCACCCCAGTCTCAAGGTAATTCGGATTCTTTGCTTTTACATATACCACGTAAACCCCGGCATTGGTAAACACAGGCGCCGTTTCTGTAAATGTCACATTATCCGTTGAATAGAGAATCGTGGAACCTTCTCTTGCCGCGTGTGCGTCGGTCAATCCATATGGCGTTCCATCATAAGTGACTTCCCGGCCTGTAACCATCACTTCGTTTGTTCCGGGAGCCACAATTTTCAGTTTCGCCGGAATAATGGTCACTGTATAATTCTGATTTGGCGTATAAGATGCGGTCAAAGTGATATCATCACCAACATTTTCTTTCCCCTTATCATCGGCAGTACGATTATACTCCACAGTCCCCAAGTCCGTTTCTGCAATCAGGCCGGCCACTGTTCCGGTAAAATCCGGATCCTTATCGCCAAAATCCTTGCTTGCTGAAATAACCGTAATGATTGCTTCTTTCGGAATGACTTCCAATGTTCCAGCCTTGGGAGTGATATCGTACCTTTCCGTCACATCCGTCATGCCGTTCATGATTTTATAACCGGACGCTACCGGATTATTGTCGGCAGCCGTATCCGCAACGTTGGTGACGCTTCCTGTGGCTTTCGCTTCCAGTCTGTCTCCCGTCCGCAGTACACCAGACGTCACAGTGACCTCCTGGTTGCTATGGGCTTCTCCATTATAGGTGAACTGCTCACTTGCTGCAGTGATTGTAATTTTCATCTTCCTGCTATATGCTACATAAATCGTTTTCATTCCCTCATGGAACGTCTGGGGCTTGTTGTTGTCGATCACCGTCTCGAACACATAATGTTCAATCTGTTTTTCCTCCGGGCTGTATGTGTCAAGATAGGCTCCTGTCAGCCGCGCCGGCTGAGCAATTTCCGCTGCCGCACTATAGTCCGTACCATCGGCTACATACTCCACATACTTCACATCAACAGACAGGTCCCTCTTCTTCGTGTAAGTCACGTAGATAGTCTCCATATTGTCATGGAATGTCTTGGGATTGTTATTGTCTATTACCTTCTTGAACTCATAGTTGGAAATTGTCTTCTGATCCACGGTATAACCTTCGCGGTAAATTCCCTTTAGCTGTTCACTGTCAGCCAGCTCAGCCACCTTGCTGTAGTCCGTGTTATCCTCTATATATTCCACATACTTTACATCCACCGTCAGATTGTTCTTAAAGGTCCAAACTCCGACAAACTCAAGACTAGCCTCTGTCATTTTGACGGTTGAGGCAGTTACCTTATTGCCCGCCAGATACCAGCCGTCAAAGGTCCAAAAGCCGCCATTTTTTTCATCTCGGACGATTTCGCCATCTTTCAGCATAGCATCAACCGAAACATTATCATTCTGATAGTATTTTTTGCGATCCTCCGGCACCTTTGTCACACGCTCCGGATAGCTGCCGTCTGGCACATTCTCATAGGTCAGCTTATACTGAACACCTTTCTTCTCTGCGATTGAACAGGCTACCGATGCTGAATCAATGACAGTCGCCTCGGTTATCACCTTGGATGTAATATTGGTACTATCATTTAATGTCAAGTAGTAGGCGTAATCCACATGTGCATTTACATTTAGAATAATTCCGCCCTTCTCACAGTCTTCTTTCGACACCTCATACGCAACCGTAGTCGTATATGTGCCGTCATTATTTCTTTTTAGATCACTATAATCTACACTCTGCCCATTAATTGTCAGGCTCTTAACTGAAACGCCTTCAACTGTGAGTTTGTTTTCATTCACCACTGTTTTGGGAGTGATGGTAACTGTAAAATTAAGCAGATCCCCTGGCAAAACACCTTCCGTTTTACTGCTGACAGCGTCAACTGTTAAGCCAGGTTTTACACCTTTTACTTCCAGCGTAGCGGTAAAATCCTTTCCACCGTTGTTAAACACCCTGGAAAAACCAAAACAAGCCATATATCCTTCCGCTTTAGCGCGTTCGGCCATTGAGTGAATTCCCGGATACTTCTCAATGTTCCCAAAGTTTTCCAAATCCAGTGAATACATATCTCCTTTACCGGAAGCGCCTACTCCGGTAAGCAGATAGCCCTCCTCCGGTCTGACAAAGAACAGCATATGCCCTTTATTATCCTTATTAAAGAATTGTTCTTTCTTAATGGATACTCCGTTAATAACCTCGGTAAAGGGATCGGTACTCTCCGAATTATGGAAAAATAGATACGCAACTTCTGCATGTTCAATCGTTGGGTTAAATGTAGCGCTATACCATTTTGGCTCTGCTGCCTTGGATTGGTAAGCGACTGGTGTATAGATGGTAAAATGCTTTGCCCTGAATGAAATCTCATCATCGAACTGGACAGAGACATCATTTTCTCCCACCTTTTCCAATTTCAATTCACCGACTGTCAGATCAGCGGCTGTGTCCGCACTCAATGTCTCTGCTTTTGTATCATCAAGAGCAAACACCTCAATGCCATCCGCTTCCTCCTGCATCTCCCCAATCTTATCACCTGAGCAAGTCACTTCAACATAGCCGGAACCAGACCAGCTGTTATCCAGCTTATGGCCGTTCAGCATCAGATTGATATCATACGCAACAGCCGAAACAGCGGTAATTTCATCTCCGGATTCGCTCTCAACCTTTTCCCGGATTGCATCTTCAATTCCGCTTACCACACTGGCCTCGGCCTCTACACCGGCAGGAAGGACTCCTTCCTGTGCATGTAACGTGATGATCGTGCCGTCTTCCATCTCCAGCACCTGGTTAAATTCCGGGTGTACTTCCGTCTCTAACATATAGACTTCAATCTCTTGTTCCTCATATATATCCGGAACCGAATAATTGATTGTCTGTGAACCGTCACGATTCTCTGTAATCGAATCAGCAACAAGCGTCTCTCCGTTTGCCACTACGCTGTCAACGGTATATCCGATCTGGTTTTTCACTCCGAAGGTCAGGGCTTCGCCTTCCTCCACTCCCCGCATTCCCTCAACAATCCGTCCGCTGTATTCGGGATAAAATGCATATGATACCTTATACCCGTCAAAATCATCCAAAGCTTTTAATTGATTGAGGGTGGTCGTGTAAACCTTCGCTGTTGAGCAATATCCAATACCAACCAGGTCAGAGGAGCCGGCCTTGGAAACAGAATCCTCCGTCTTTGCAGCCTCTGTTGTATCTTTAGCATCCGAGGATGTCGCCATATCCGGCACAGGTGCGGACTCGGAAGGAGTTTCCGAAGTACCCTCACTGTTATCCGCAGCGCCGGTGTCACTCTCTACCGGGGCTTCTGAGCCTTCATCTGTGCCTTTGTCTGTATCCGGTACCGCTGCTTCATCATCGGCTGCCGTGGTGGTTTCCTCCACCGCATCTTCCGTGGTTCCAGCCGGTTTTTCTTCCGTCTCAGGTGCCTCTGACGGCTCCGTTGCTTCCGTGGTCTTTTCTTCGGCCGTCACCTTGTTATCTTCTACTGCTTCTTCCTTCTCTTTTACAGTCTCCTCTTTTTCCTCAGGAGCTTCTGCTTTTTCCTTTTCAGGAGCTTCCTCCTTAGGCTCGTCCGCGTCAGTTGCGTCACTGTCCTCATTCTCCGCTACTATTGGAGCAGCGTGACGTATGATGGATGCCACTGGTTCAGACTTTTCAGATGCTTCGGTTTCCGGTGCTTCATGTTCCGGTGCTTCCGCCTCTTTTGGCTCATCCGCTTCCTGAGCTTTTTCCTCATTGGCTTCGGTTTCAACTTTTTCAGTCTCTGCCTCTGTCTGGCTGTCCTCAGGCTCTGCAGTCTCGCCTTCCTCTGAATCAGTTACGTTCTCCTCCGGCACCGTTATGGCGTCTTCTATTTCATCCGGTACGGTTGCAGTTCCGTCCTCAGACGGCGCTGTCGCCTCAACCTGGCTTTCCGTTGGAGCTGTTGTCCCGCCATCTTCCGGAGACTGAGATTCCTCCGGCGCAGTGGTTTCTTCTGCCGGCTTGGAGATAATGTTTACCTCCTCATCTCCATATGCCGCTTCAAAACTCTTTATTGTAACACGTTTGGTCTTCTTTACCTTCTCCACACCATCATCCATTCTTGTGATTTCAGTGGTGCAGCTGATGGTATCTTCTCCGTTATTGACATACAGAAAGATAACTTCTTCATCTCCCGTTACCATGTACATGTCATCCGCGTCTTCCGGCAGTCTCACAAACACACGAAGCTCAGCATCTCTGCTTCCGCCTTCCGGATCCGGGTAAGCTTCATAAACCGCACCCTCTCCTCCGTCAAACAGCTTTTCAAACTCAGCGATCTTACCGTTGGTAAAATCAAGATCTTCTGCCGTTACTTTATTGCCGTCCGCAACCGCCTCCTCAATGGCCTTCACAAGCTGTGAGCCACTCATTGAAAAAGTGATGGATTCTGATGAGGTTGCCGCAAACACCGTATTGATATCCGCACCAACATTGGTCAGAACCATGGTCAAAGCAAGAACACATGCCATAAGGCGTTTTGGAATGTTATATTTAATTTTTTCCATCGTTCTTGTTCCTCTCCTACGCTCCATTTATATTCCCCTTTCATACCTTATTTTTAAAATTCAGGACTATCCTTAAATGTTCGAAATTAATATAACATAGACAGGTTACATTCTAGTTACATTTGACCGTTTTCTTTATTTTTCTCATAACCTGCACATTGTCAATTATGTTTAGCAATCATCTATAACACCCGCCACTTAAAATAAATCTTACTTTTATGATGAGAATCATTACTGGCCAAAGCTATTGAATAAAATCCCCGTGCAAGCCACAGGAGATTGAACCCGAAGAGATTGACACTGACTGTCGCATCATTCTTTGGGAATATAAATTATCAAAAAAACGCCTATTTATCTTTCAGGCAATATTGCTGCACATCTCTAATTGTAATATCGACATATCTTTCCCGAACATAAGAGCTGGATATATTGAATATCCAGCCCCGTATATTGTGTTACCTATTCCTCTACATTAAAAGGCCATCACTTATTACAAGCAACGGCCATACTATTTCCTATGTTGACAGTAAGATTAGGATAATCCCCATGATACCAAATACTTTTATTATCCTTTTTCATATAATAACTCTGCGTCCCCATGGCTCACATGAGGCTCCATATCTATTTCTTCTGCCAGAAGTTCCATCATAAACGTATCCTGTACGGGTTCAAATGAAATCTCCGTGATCTGTTTGTAACTCCCTTCCTGACGTGAAAGCCAGAACGAAAAAACGTCCGCGACAAGCGCTTTCCCTTTTCCATGTAACTAATCATCGTAACTAATCATCAACATCCAGGCCGTACAGTACTCAACCTAAAACGGCTGACTTTACCCTTCAGAAGCTGAGACTGCCCATACAGTTCCTCGGAAGCAGCTGCCAACTCCTCTGCCGTGGTGGAGTTGGTCTGCACGATGTCCGATATCTGGTCGATGCCTATGGATACTAATTCCGTGGCCGTCGCCTGTCTGTTTGACGCCTCTGCGATTTGATTTATTTGGGATATCGTTTCATCCGTTCCAACAGCTACATTCATAAGGGAGGCAGCCGCCTCTTCTGCTAATTTTGCTCCATAATCAACCGCGGCAAGGGACTGCTCAATCAATGCCTCTGTACTCTTTGAGGCATCTGATGATTTGGTTGCCAGGCTGCGCACCTCCTGGGCCACCACGGAAAATCCCTTGCCTGATTCACCTGCCCGGGCCGCCTCCACAGCGGCATTGAGGGCCAGTATATTGGTCTGGAATGCGATATCATCAATCGTCTTGATGATTTTTCTGATCTGCGTAGAGTTTGCATTGATTTTCTCCATCGCATTCTTCATTTCCTGCATCTGCTGGTTGCAGGCCAGAATATTGGTACCCATTTCACCTGCCGCTGTTTTTACCAATTGTGAGGTTTCCGCATTCTCCTTTACCTGCCGGGAGATTTCTGACATCGTCGCTGCCAGCTCCTCCGCCGAACTGGCCTGGGAAATAACACCCTCCGAAAGCACCTGGGCGCCGCTTGCAACCTGATCCGACCCGCTGGCAACATGGTCTGAGAACATATTAATCTCCGAAATGGTTTCATTCAGGGAATTGATTACAATCGAGAGCGCCTCCTGGACAGGCAGAAAATCTCCTAAAAAGGCGTCATAGTCCGGTTGATCCAAATTGCCGTCAGCCAGCTGCTGCATAACCTTGGAAATTGCATCCATATAATAAAAAATCCGGTCAGACATTTGCCGCATACTGTTTGAAAGGCTTCCCAGCTCATCCTTTGATATATATGCTACATCAACCTTCAGATGGCCCTGCTCCATCTGCCTGGCGGCAGATTCCAGCACCTTAATGGGCCTGGTAATGCTGCGGGTGATATAAACGCCAAAAAGAACGCTTACGAGTACGCTGGCTGCCCCCAACACGGACAATACAACAATAAATTTTGTCTGCGCAGCTCGGAGATTTGTGATCAATGCATCTGCTTTCTTGTCCGCTATATCAATAAGTTTATCCAGCTCCTCCTGTGCTTTATGGATGGTTATGATATTGTTTGCCTCCATGTAGGCGGCAGCCTCTTCCTTCTGATTCCGGACCGCAAGTTCCAGGACATGTTCACGCTGTGGCGCAAGCTCAGTCAGCGCCGCCTGGAGCCGTTCCACAATGACCTTGTCTCCTAAAAAATCGTTCCGGATAACAGGAATCTGTTCCTGAATCTTACCTTCACACGCCCTGGCATTATCCAGCGCCTGCTCTGTATTCTCCTGATTGGTACTGGAAATGGCACGAAATACGGATTTCTGCATTGCCTCAAAGCTGGAATTAACCGTATGCGCCGCATTCAGAACTTTGAAAGGCCCATTATAGAACGCCTCCACGTCTGACCTGATACGAATTAAATTTCCAATACTCACGGCAATGCTGATGACCAGTAAACTTAAAACAAACGCATAAGAAACTGTGAGCTTTCTACTGACTTTTAAATTCTTCATCCCTTATCCTTCCTCCTGCTGGCAGCCCTTACATACATCCATCCTCCGCCCTCACGGACCGGACTGAATCCAAACAGAGGTTCCCGTCCTTTGTTCCTTCTTTAGCAGTTCTAAAAACGCATCCGCGCTCATCGGCTTAGCAAAATAGTAGCCCTGTCCGTAGTCACAATGATATTGATGCAGCAGATCTAACTGCTCCACTGTCTCAATCCCTTCCGCCAAAGAGCGTGTCATGGGCAGTTCCCGGCAGATCTGCATCGTATTTTTCATGACAATGCGGCTCTTTGCATCACTGCTTAATTTATCAACCAGAGACTTGTCAAATTTAATCTCACTGAAATCAAGTGTGGTCAAAATAGACAGGTTGGAGTATTTTGAGCCAAAATCATCCAGCGAAACAGAAAATCCCTCGTCTACAATCTGGTTCATCAATTCAATCAATTGCTGCGGCTCCAATTTACTGATGCTTTCCGTTACCTCTATGGTGACCTTCTCCGGTGGGACTTCATAATCCCGGCAAATCTGTTTGATCTGTGCCACAATATCGGAGGCCATCAGCGTAACACGGGAGAAATTAGAGGAAATATGGGTTTCAACCCCCTGCCGCTTCCAGTTCTGCCAATCGGCACAGACGGTCTGGAATACAAATAAATCCAAATGGCAGATGACGCGCTCCCTTTCATAGTGGGGAATAAAACGGTCAGGCAGGATCAAGCTTCCCCGCTTGCTCTTTTTACGCACCAGGGCTTCCGCACCCATAATCCGCCCGGTTTTAAGGCAGATCTGGGGCTGATAATGGACCTCGAAGCGGTGGTTGGCAATATCCCTCAAAAGCTCCGTGGCAACGCCGGCGCGCGCCATCCTGTCGCCTTGCAGAATGGCGTGATAATACCGCTGCTTTTCCGCATACATTAAATCATCGGCCTTCAGGATTTCTTCGTCCGCAGATACATTCCCTTCTTTCCAGGTGTGTCCAATGGATACATTATACTCTTTATTCTTATCAAAATCCCGGATCAGCTTCTCCGTAAGCACCTGAAAGTCCTGCTTCCCTATATTGGGGCAAAGCACTGTAAACTCATCTCCGCCCACCCGGTATGCTTCACATTCCACATGCAATTTCAGGATATCCGCCACCTTTTTTATCACACGGTCGCCGTATTCATGGCCGTTGCTGTCATTGATTTTCTTCATTCCATTGATGTCGATGTAGATGACCCCTAATGAACCCAGGGCTTCATTGGAAAGCTTGTCCAGCATTTTTATGAAGCTGTTGCGGTTTTGCAGACCGGTAAGCAAATCCGTGTAGCTGAATAACTCCAGATTCCGGATCAGCCTGCGCCGCTCCATTTCCTCCAATACAAAGCTGCATACACTGCGGAGCAAAGACAGATCATCCGTGCTTTCTGTGGGATTGTCCACACCCAGGAATCCGATTATCTGACCATTTTTTTAAGAGGGGCGGCCGCAAGGCTTTCAATCCCCTGGGCTTTTAAGATACGGTAATCAGGGGAATTAACTGCCAGATCTTTATCCAGTGAAGTGATAAAAAACTCCCCGTCCATCCTGAATTTGTGATTCCAGTCCCGGATGTATTCCATTGGGATATTCTGCAAAACCTCTATCTGATGCAGGATACCGGGGGCGCACCATTCAAAGGTATTATTGATATGATTTTCTCCGTATTTAAAGATGTATGCGCGGTCAGCCGCATAAAAGCGGCATATAATCTCCAGAAAGCGGTTCACTGCCGCGTTGACATCCGCCTCACCGGAAAGGGTCTGGATGCAGTCCACCAATGTTTCTTCCACTGTAAGGCGGTTCGAAACACGGTCGAATCTTTCTTTCTGGGCTGTAACATCCCGCGTAATTTCAAGCCGGCGGTATTTCCCTTCATACATAACTAAAATATCTGTAATGTCAAACCACATGCAAAGCTTTTCGTTATAATGCTCCCAATGATAGGGCTGTCCCGGCACCAGCTTACTGTTTGTACAGAAAGGGCAGACCCTGTCCAGACCCTGAATCAGCTCATAGCATTTTTTTCCATACGTATCCTGCGCATGCTCAAATCCGTACAGGGAAGCCGCTGCCTGTGTCATATATATTATTTCGTTGGTATTCCTATCTGTGGCATACGCCACCAGATTTTGCTGGTTAATAATAAATCGTTCAAAAAAATGTTCGTTCACAGTATACCTCCCGGATTATCGGACTGCGGAGACTAAATATCGTTCAATTTCCAATACAAGGGTATCAAAACTCAAAGGTTTCGCCATATGACCGTTCATTCCGGCGGCCTCCGCGTTCCGGATATCCTCAGCAAAGGCGTCGGCTGTCATTGCAATAATTGGTACTGTTGCGGCATCCGGGCGTTTTAGCGCCCGGATTGCACGGGCAGCCTCATAACCGTTCATCACCGGCATCTGGATATCCATTAAAATCAGGGAATAATAGCCGGGAATGCTTGCCTGAAAAAGCCTGACCGCCTCCTCACCATTTACCGCTGCCTCCAGCCTGGCTCCAAAACCACCCAAAAGCTCCATGGCAATTTCCCGATTCAGCTCGTTATCCTCCACAAGCAGGATTGTTTTATCATGCAAATCATAGGTTCTGGCTTCTTGCCTGGCTGTCTCCTCACCCTTTAAATACTTCATCATACAGTTCCTGAATGTGGACTGGAAAAAGGGCTTCTCTATATATCCATCGATACCGGCAGTCATACTGTTTTTAATCTCGCTCCAATCGTAGGCGGATATAATCAGCAGCGGAGCCCCGAACGCTTCCCTCCGGACCTGCTCCGGCGCGCCCGGAGCATCCAGCCAGAACAGTTCCCAATCCAGGACGATCATCTGATAGCTCTCCCCGGCCTGGTTCCTGTTACGGATATGGGACAACGCCTCGCTGACACTTCTTGCACAGTCTGCCTCCGTTCCAAGGCATCGCAGGGCCTTCCGGGCATCCTCCAGGACAACCGGATCTGTGTCCGCCAACAGAATGATTCCATTTTCACCAACGCGCTGTGGAGCAGCCTCCCGGATCTGCTGCATGGGCAGCGTCACATGGAACGTGGTCCCCTGTCCTGGCAGGCTGGTCAGCTTAATGCTGCCATCCATCAGTTCCGTGAGCCGTTTTACAATGGCGAGTCCAAGGCCGCTGCCCTCAATCCGGTCCGTGCGGCTGTCGCGTTCCCGTGCAAATGTCTCAAAAATATGTTCCTGAAAATCCTCCCTGATGCCGGGCCCGGTATCCGAGATCGTAAAGGAGATCGCAGAGCTATCCGCCGACTGCTCCACCTCAAATACAATGTGTCCGTATTCAGGCGTGAATTTGGAGGCGTTGGATAAGAGGTTCAACAAAATCTGCCGCAAACGCAGCTCATCGCTGTAAAAATGCTCCTGGCCCACATTTCTCAGATGGACCTTGAACATCTGCTTCTTTGCACGGACATTGGGCAGCGTAATCATGATAATCTCCCTGACTAAATCAGGCAGGGAAAGAGGGGCCATATGTATGGATACCTTACCGTTTTCAATCTGCGACATGTCCAGCACATCGTTGATCAGGCCCAGAAGGTGGTGGCTGGAGAGCCGGATTTTGTTCAGGCAGTCTCTTACACGCTCCGGATCCTGGAGGTGGGCATCGGCAATCTCCGTCATACCGGCAATGGCGTTCATGGGAGTCCGGATATCATGGCTCATCCGGGAAAGGAAGTCTGACTTGGCCGTGTTCGCCATCTTAGCGGCCTCCAGTGCCGTATTGAGCATTTTCGTGCGCTCCTCCAGCTGGCGCTGGAGTTTTCTAAGCTCGGTAATATCCGTAATATCGATAAGCACCACCAGATAAACCGGATCATCGGCAATGGAATCAATACAGGTGCCGTGGAGCTGAAGCCAGCAGTCCCTGCCGTGCTTATCCTTGACACGGATGGACTCATCCAGTTCCAGCGTCTCTCTCCTTTGCAATTCCGGAAGCAGGGACTCTATCACCAGACGGCTCTCCGGCTGTAAAACCCCCATAAAATCAGTATCCGGCAGATGGTCCAGATCCACCTCAAAAAAATCTTGGATGCGGCTGCTTGCATCAATCATGATGAGCCGGTCCGGTAAAACCCGGTACTTGACAATGAAACCGGGGACGTGTTCATAGGCAACACTTTTATCCTGCTGGGCCTGCAGCAGTTCGGTGACATCAATCATGGTGGTGTAGGCCAGCTGTTTCCCGTCCTGATATTCGCTTGTAAAGAAATCCACCAGCTTCACCCACCGCGAGGATCCGTCCGGCAGCTTCAGCGGCAGATATGTCTCAAAGCAGTCCTCCCCCGCCGCGAACATGCTATCTATTTTATTGCAGAGAACGTCCCAGGTCTCCAGGTTGTCCATGAAATACTCATCACAATGATTATGGAACCTGGCCTCGTACTCGGGTTTTGTATACCCTATGAGCTGATAATAGAAATCATTGGCCCAGACCACGGAGAAATGCTCATCCACCTTATGCTTGCTGACGCTTACCTTCATGGCCCGCATCATCATTTCCAGTTCATTCTTCGTCCGCACAAGTTCTGTCACATCCGTCATGACCGTGTAGGAGGTGCGGTAGCCATCCACATATTCATCTGTAAAAAAGCTGACCAGCTTGACCCAATAGCTGGACCCGTCCTCATATTTCATGGGGACAATCAGTTCATATTTGTCCTCCCCCCGCTCCAGCACAGAGGCAACCTTCTTTGCAATCAGGTCCCAGCCCTCCGGGTTATTGCTGTAATATTCATCGGCATGGTTATGGAACAGGGACTCATATTTTGTTTTGGATAGCCGATCAGCTTGTAGTAAAACTCATTGGCCCAGATACAGGTAAAGTGCTCGTCTATCAAATGGGAGCTGACACTGACATTGAGCGCGCTCATAAGCATTTCCTGCTCGCGCGTCATGGTTTCATAGTTTTGCTGCGCACGCATCTGCTCTTTCTGAGCCAGCATCATTTCCGTCACATCTACCATGGTGGTGTAGGCGACCTTGTGCCCATCCATGCACTCATCTGTAAAGACAGCCTGCAGCTTGATCCAGAACGGGGATCCATCCGGATGAATCATGGGCAAATAAACCGAGTATCCCTTTTCCCCTCCCGCGAGGCTGGACTCTATCTTTTTTGTAAGGATTCTCCACCCCTCCGGATTCGTTTCAAAATACCGGTCACATTGATTGTGAAATCTGGCTTCATACTCAGCCTTGGTATAACCAATCAGCTCATAATAATAGTTGTTGGCCCAGATACATGTGAGATGCTCGTCTACAAGGTGCTTACTGACACTGGCACCTAAAACTCCCATCAGCATACTATAATCGTTATTGAGCTGCTCATAGCTTAAATTGATTTCCACCTTGCTCTCCTCCATTGCATCAGTCATTCAATGTCTTTTTTCTCTTCTCCATGCTGGCCGAGCCATCCGGCTGATAGAGTGGCATAAAGCTGTCAGCTTCCCTTCAAAGGATTGATTTTCCATAAACGGACCTCAAGCTATTGTCTTATTTTTCAAAACTGTTCTGATTGTATCTTATTATGCTCAATTTATACTTTTTATTATAAGCGATGTTCAAAAATAATTCAATAAAATAGTATCTTTCATTACCTTTGGTATGCCTGAATCGTTCCCATGCCACTGTTAATGTCTTGATTATAACCGTATTGCTTGATACAATAGGGATATCTGTGAAGGTAAACCGGGGAGGTGGATATCGATGCATAAAGGAATAAAGGGAATCCTGCGCTATTTTGTGCTGACAGCCGTAATCCTGTCCATTTTTCTGGGGATGCTGATTCTATTTGCAGGGATACAGGAGGCCAGGCTTAAGAAGGCTGAGGCGCGGCGTGAGACAAAAATATATGCGGAGAGAACAGAAGCACTTTTAAATTCCCTGTTCCACAAAACGGATATCCTTGAATCCATCATCATCACCAGCAATGGAAATGTTCCTGAGGAGACGTTTAAGGATTTGGCAAGGTCCATGATGGACAGCCCCGGTATACGGGCCGTCCAATACCTGCCAGGAGGGACTGTACGCTACTGCTATCCCCTGGAGGGTAATGAGGCGGTCATTGGCGACAATATCTTCCAAAATCCCAAACGTGAGAGGGATGCGCGTCTGGCCATGGATACCAAGGAGATTGCCATATCAGGGCCATACGACTTGAGCCAGGGCGGCTTTGGACTGGCGGCCAGAAACCCCATTTTCCTGACAGGCGAGGATAATCAGGAGTATTTCTGGGGTTTTTCCGTCATCATATTGGATCTCCCGGATGCCATCGAATCTATCCATCTGGAGGAGTTGGTGCAGTCTGGCTATGAATACAGCCTCCATTGCATGGTGGACGAGCAGCCGGTGGTGATTACCCAGTCCCCGGGATTCACAGGACAGAAAACCATTGACAATATCATTCATGTCCCCAACCACACATGGACACTGACACTCCAGTCCAAGGCAGGATGGCTCCCCTGGAAGGAAATGGCGGCGGAGGCCGTGATTGTCCTTCTCATAAGCCTCCTGTGCGGAGCTCTGGTCTATATGAATAAAAAAAGAGGGAGCAGATTCATCACATGGCGGTCACGGACGAGCTGACGGGAACCTATAACCGGAGGTGGCTGAAGCTGTATTTGGAAAAGGCCTGCCTCAAGGGCTCCCAGCCCTTCATGCTCTTGTACATGGATTTGGACGGCTTCAAGAAAGTAAACGATCTTCTGGGGCATGGCTGCGGCGACCAGCTCCTGATGGAGGTGGCCTGGCGTTTGGAGGAATTCCTGGGTCCCTCTGACATCCTGTCCAGAATAGGCGGTGATGAATTCGTCATGATTCTCAGACAGAAGGCTGACAACGGAGAAGCGCAGAGGATTGCCGAAATGATATGCAGGTCCATCAGCCGTCCTTACACTCTGGGTGACGATACCGCAGAGGATGCGGTGGGCATCAGCATTGGAATCGCGGTTTTCCCTGAGGATGGCGAAAATCATGAGCAGCTGATGAAAATTGCAGATAAACGGATGTATGTGGATAAGCAGAGAAAAAAGAAGAAACCTTAACCATCTGTTTTTTATGTCCACCTTTCAGCGGGCATTTTTCATCGAAAAATCTCCTTGGGTAGCACTTACCTGCATAACCAAAACATTCCACTACAAAAAAGCAGCATTTCATATCAGAAGCGTTGCCGTCATATCAAACATTTAGTATATTAAAAAGACAGAATCAGCGGGGTGATGAAAATGATACAATTCGCCGTATGCGACGACGAGCCTTTTATGTTGGAGGATGTTGCCGGGCGGCTTTCAAGATATGCGGAAGAAAAACAGATAGCGTACGATATTTTAAGATTTGACAGCGGAAAAGCCCTTCTTGACAGCAAACAATTGTTTGACATACTGTTTCTGGACATTCAGATAGCACAGCCAGACGGCATGGAAACAGCAAAGCGTTTACGGCAGCACGGATTCCGCGGAATTATTATTTTTAATACCATTCTAAAGGAAAGTGTGTTTGATTCATTTGAGGTTGAGGCCTATGATTATCTTGTAAAGCCGCTGGACGAGGCCCGTTTTCGCCGTACACTGGACAGGGCGTTTGATACATTGCAGCACAGGAGGGAACATACCATCACGGTCCAGAGAGGGAATACATGTCAGGTTTTTCCTTTTTCCCAGATCCTATACTGTGAGGTTTTAGGCCGGAAAATTTACCTACACCAGCACGGCGGGATAACCATCGATTATTACGATAAACTGGAACATTTAGAAAAACAGATGGACAGCCGGTTTTTTAGGTGTCACAGAAGCTATCTTGTTAATTTAGACCATGTGCGCGGGTGTCATGCCGGGCGTGTCACCTTGTCAGAGGGCAGCGAAATCCCTGTCTCTCGCCTGAGAGAGAGGGAGCTTACACAGGCACTTTTGCGGCACATGAAGGAGAGGCGGCCATACAGTGGATTGGTTTGAATTCTGGCTTAATGTTCTGGCGCTTGCCGGCCAAAGTGTTTTGCAGCTTTTCTTTGTTGGCCGGATTGCCAATATCCATATGAGAATACGGAATTTTCTCATCTATTTTTTGCTGCTGTACTTCATCTGCACCATGATTCCAACCCGCTATAATTATATTGGCATACCTATCAATTTACTGTTTATGTATGCCATGATTCGGTTTATGCTGAAAGGCAGCCGTTCCACATGCTGTGTGCTGGCAGTTATGACCGTGTATGTCAGTCAGCTTTCATTTGGCCTGATTGGCTCACTTCTGATGCTGATGCCGCTTGGGGTCCAATCAAGCATATTGCTTTGCGCTATGGCCATTCTGCCAACATTACTTGCTTTGACCCTGTGCTATGGGGGCTATTGGCTCATATTCACGCGGTTTTCCTTAAAAGATATACAAAACGAGAATACACCATGGCTGCTGCTGCCGCCGTGTTTGTTCCTGTTCGCAATCGAGCTCTATTTGCTTTCCACGAATTACGGAAATGTGTCAACCGTTCCCGCCCCCATCGAAGCCCAGAAACACCTTACCCTGTTTACGCTGCAAGCGCTCGGACTGCTGGTTCTATTTTCTTCTCTCTATGCGTACCAGCGTGTTTGTGCCGGATTCAGAGCGCAAACAGCGTTAGTGTCCATGACCCAGGAAGTCCATGCTCAGAAAGTCTACGTCGCAGAAGCGCAGGCACGTTACGAAAATACCAGGGCGTTCAGGCATGATATTAAAAATCATCTGTCTGTCATACATGGCTTTTTGAACGCAGGTAACATAGAGCAGGCACAAATCTATTTACAAAAACTGGCCGCTGCCACGGAGAAATTGTCGTTTCCTTTTTCTACCGGAAAACCCGTAGTGGATATTCTGTTGGAAAATAAATTGGCGCTGTGTACCGCCAATGGAATTGAGCTGGATGTATCAATCACATTACCATCATCCTGTACCCTCACGGATCTGGATTGGTGCATTATCTTCGCCAATGCGCTGGACAATGCAATACAGGCGTGCATGGGAAAGCCTGATGGAGTCAGAGACATTCATATTCTTGGGGAACGGCAAGGCGACTTTTATATGCTGGAATTTGAGAACACCTGCCGAAGGGAGTCTCCTTGGGTTCCCAAATTCGGAATCGGACTTAACAATATAAAAACAGTTGCCGAAAAATACGGCGGTTCCATAACAGCAGAATATAAAAATGAAAGATTCCTCCTGAATATTTTGCTGAACATTTCAATACAGCCAGACGACATTTCAATACATATGACTTGAAATTTATCTGTTAAAATTTACAATGGAATTGCGAACGAACCGTACTGCAAAGGAGGATATGAATATGATAACGAATATAGGACCAGCTGTTCACATGGACACGCAGCCCGCATCCCTTGCGCATCTGAAAAAGCAAGAGCAGGTGCAGCAGGCTGTGCAAGAGGAAAAGGAATCCACGGCATCCGGCAGCTCCCTGCCCCCAAATGTTGATGAATATATTCCAGGAGAAGAACCAGTTTCGACGGGGCTGTACCGGCAGGGCACGGACGAGAACGGAAATCCGAAGATTATCTTTGACGCACCCGATGAGGGCGAAAAAGCAGTTGATGAGGGTGAAAAAGCAGCCGGTGCGCCTGAAAAAGAGGAAGCACAGAAATGCACCGTAAATACGGATAAGGTGGATGCGGAAATCAAAAAGCTAAAGAAAGAGAAAGCAAGCATTGAGAAACAGCTTGCAAAGGCCGGGAATGACCCAATCCAACAGCGTAAGCTATACAGGGAATTGCAGCAAATCGAAGGCGAACTCAAAATGAAGGACAATGATTCCTACAGAAAACAACATGCGGAATATACCCAGGGCTGATGGACTGCCATGCCCATTTTGTACTCCATATAAGATATATGGCGGCGTTGTGATAAATCTAAAACCAACGTCCGCCACATATCCTGTATCTGCCCCTCTGCCCTCTTCGCCTGAACGTCCGGTATGGGAAGGATACAGCCGCCCGGAGGCATCCCTAAAAAGAGCCGGCAGCTATGGATTTAAGGATACGGCCCCCAGTAACTCAGACCAATACCCCTGCATTAGATTAAATGTACTCTCCGCCCTGCTCCACGCCTGATCTTTTATATCCGGCCGGTCTGTATCCTTTGTAATATATTTTATATACACTAATTTCAGCTGTTCCCAGATATCTGCCTGATTGCGTTCGGGTTCCTGTAGCTTTTGAAACAGATCAGTGACTTCTTTTTGATACAGGTCTGTCTCCTCCTCTGTATGGACCAGGCCATTCATATATCCAGAGTAGCTGGCTGCATCCTTGTCTGCCAGTCCCCGCATCCCGGGATCTGCCTGCAGCTTCATAATGCCCTTCTCAGCCCCTTCAAGAGGTCCCTGGTAATCCTTTAGAATCCCCTTATTATGGGAGTGGAATTCATCCACCATGTTCAGAAACTCCTCTTTATATTCTTTATCAACAAATTGATCTCCGAAAAAGTGGAGTGCTGCTGTCTCTGATTCCAGTTCCAGTTTTGCCTCTTCCGAATTCATGGCGGAAAACGTGGCGTCATTGTATCGGTTGAAGTCAATGGAGGTTCCTTCCGAATATTTTATTTTGCTTACATTATCCATGCCTGCCGTAATATGCGCAAGCATACCTTCAAAATTCTTCACCTCATCGTCGGACATGTTATCATAAAAACCGTTCTGGTATAATTTTTCACTGAAAACCATCCACTGGCTTTTGGCATTGCCCCAGAATACATCACCACTGTGCTGTTCCTGCAGCTCCCTGTTTTTCCGCGCATACAGTTCATAAAGATTTTCAGTATCATCCTCAAATATGATATAATCGGATGAGCTGTGCTGGTATGTATCCTGATTGGAGCTTACGGGGGAACTGCCAGAAGCTGCTGCTTTGGCCCGGATTGCTTCCCGGATGGTATTTTTAGCGGATGCGCTATTGACCAGCGCGTTTGCATGCTCCCTGTCCTGTATGATGTCCTGATGGCGTGATATATCCACATTTCTCTCATAATACACCCCCAAAAACATACTGCTTTCTCCAATCTGCATGTTCTCGTCTCCTTCGTTTTAACGGTCGGAATAGGGAGAAAATACCACCTTATGCTTATCCCTGTCCTGCTGGATTTTGTAAAGGCCGCTGGATTTCTCTTTTTCTTTGGCAGACTCATATGTGTCGAATCTTTT
Source organism: Clostridia bacterium (assembly GCA_021201905.1). Lineage (GTDB taxonomy): Bacteria > Bacillota > Clostridia > Lachnospirales > Lachnospiraceae > Enterocloster. The sequence continues at coordinate 2,311 of JAJQEA010000126.1, read as the reverse complement.
CCTGATTGGCTGCGTCTCTGCCGGCTGCACATTCTGGGATTTTGCAGCCTTCAGTTCTGTGGAGATTTCCTCCAGCTTTTGTTCCAACTCCTTGGTTCCCGCAGAGCTGCCTGAAGTGGTGCTTTTCATCAGCAGAAGCTGGTTTTTAAGACCCTGCTGCTTTGTCTCAAGGTTTTTTACATTGTTGTTTCCTTTGCTTTCCTGCTGTGTTTTACCTGCCGGTTTCAATCCGGTCTTTTTGGTTTTCATCATTGTCATGGGATTTACATATCCCGGTTTTACTGGCATTGGCATTTTGTTTCCATCCTTTCTTTCTGTAATATTTTATCTGAGAACTTAGACAATCCCGCCTCCTTCCCCCAAGAGTCAGAAAGACAAAAGAGCTTTCTATATTACACTATATCGCACGCATTCTGCACATAATAAGCCCTGTTTCGTGAACGGTTATTTCTGCTTCGTATCCGGCAAAGGCCTGTAAGGCCACCTTGTCAGGATGCAGAAAAACGGCGGCTTTGATTCTCTCAAAGCCGCCCAGGCAGAGTGTCCGCCTGCAAAAAAACGTTCAGGCCAGTGTATTGAAAAAGGTACCGCTTATATACGATCTCTCATAGTTACAGCGGGGTCCGTACCTATAACCGGAATGGGATACGGCCGGCGCCTTGGGATAAAGATTTTTGGAACTTAACATGGTACTTAAGGTTTTTGCATAAGTACTGTAAGCAAGGCCGTCTGCGCCGCCCAGCAGATTTTCCACTTCCCCGCGGTTATTTCTGAACGCCTCCCCAAGCCTGCCTTCGTCTACGGAAAGGATGCCCCTGCTGTCAACATCAATGCCAATCCGGGACAGGGTTCCGGACTGGAAACGTGTGGCGGCATAGGAATACGCTAAATTGCCAAGCGTTGGTGAGGTATTTTTGTATTTGTTCAGAAAGTTTAAAACGTTGTTATAACTGTCCGCAAATTTCTTTACCCCATCCATGGTCTGGGTATGGTCCGCTGTCTTGCTGCCAATATCCGCGCTTCCAGTCCCCGTGAGGGTGACGCCCAGATTGCCGTCAAGCAGTTCTATCATGTTGCTTTGGGACTCCATTTCCCCGCCGTTGTCCACAGTATACCTGGCATTCCTGGCCTGCTCCGTCTCTTCCAAACCAATTGTCACAGCGCTTCCGCCGGACAGCGCAGCGGTAAACCCATGCTCCGTCCCTGTTCTGTTGGAAGAAAAATGCAGTGTACTCTCGCCGTCTGCCTCGGAAACAAAAGCAGTAATACCGGAATTTGCCTCATTCAGCGCTGCCGCCATCCGGTTCAGGTTGGTCTTATTATCTATTGCGGAATCGAATTCCACTTGGATGGACGTGGTGGTTCCGCCGGAACCGGTGATGGTAAGCGTGTGCTGTCCCTGCAGCGTGTACTCCGAAGAAACCAATGCTTTCGAAGCATAAGAGGTGGAAGCTGCTGTCTGCGCAACCTCCAGATGAATGGGGCCTGTGACCACTGTGGTATCCCGTGTCACCTCAGCCACACCGGAATTACTGCTGCCGTATCCCATGGGACGGAAAACACTGTCGCTGCTGAATAATTTCAGGGCCGAGGATGCCGCTTTCAACTGGCCAAATGCAGAATCAAACTCAGAAAAAAATTCTTTGGAAGCGCGCTCATAGCTGGTAAGCGCTTCTGTCTGCTCTTTCATACGGCTGGAATAGTTATGCAGAATGCCGGCCAGCCATCTGTCATACATCTGAGCATAATTCGGAATCATGCAGTTTATACCATACATGATATTTGTCACCTCCTGTGCGTGTTAGAAGGAAAATAGTTCGTATCATATATTATATCGCACGCACTCCGAATAAAGTAAGCCCTGTTACGTGAACGGTTGCTTCCGCTTCGTATCCGGCAGGCGGTCTGTCTCCAGGCAAAGTAACACGCTGATGCGGAAGCGCCCGTTATCCGTGCCGATTTCCGTTGTGCCCTGGTATTTTTCCGCCGCGCTGAAAATATTTTTAAGGCCCGTCCCAGGCTCCGGTCCATCCATGGACAGCGTTGTATTGGTGACTTCCACCAGCAAAAACTGATGGCGTACTTTTATGGTAATCTCAATATCGGGCTGACAATGCTTTACTTTTAAACACGCCTGGATTGCATTATCCAGGGCATTTGAAACAATGACGCATAAATCCATATCCTCAACCGGCAGGTCGGGGGGGGGGGGGGCAGGCTTCCATGGAATGAACCCGAAATATAATTCTGTTCTGCGTACCGAGTTTTTACCCGCAGCAAGCCGGCGCCCGCCGGATACCCGGTATTTAGT
>JAJQEA010000024.1 GCA_021201905.1 Clostridia bacterium | reverse complement strand
GTCCGTGCGGATATCCTGTTGGCCACATCCTGACCCGCTGACCACAATTCCGTTTTTTAGCAGCATCCTTCTCACCTCATTATCCTGTCTTTCATCCCGTGTTCCCGGTTCGCCGGCTTCCCGCCCCTGTTTTTACCGGAATATCGTTAATTTTTAGACAAATATAAACAAAAAAAACAAGAGCCGCAACGCTTTGTCAAAGGTTGCCAAACTCTTGTTAGGATTAACAAAAATTTTTCTCTCCTGCCGGAGCTTTATAATTATGTCTACATTTTACATCTTAATCTCAAAATGTCAATATACTACCAAAAGATTTTCGCCAAACAAAGCATTTTCATGTATTATTTACAATTTTTCCATTCCTTCTTTGTGATATTTTCCGATAAAATGGTTATTCTCGTCCAAAAATAACGACAATTCTATTTTGGGCGTTTTTGAGTGGAAGGGCAAAAACCCCTGTCCGGAATGGCCCGGGCAGGGGTTGGATAACAGATATCAAAACTGCACTCAATCGCCTAACAGTTTGTATTTTAATGGAAATTATTTTTATTTTTATACAATTTTCGGAATATGTTTGTTATTTTTCTGTCGAGCCTATCTTTTCCTTTATGTATTCAATACTCAAGTCATATACCTGATTCTTCCATTCAACCGAGGTAAACTGATGATTGGCCCCTTTTATTATTTCCAGGCGGGCCTTTTCCCCATACAGGTCCAGATAGGGTCCCACTGCGTAAACCGGAACCTTTTCATCCAATTCCCCATGTATGATAAGCACCTCTTTGCCGTAACCCTCCGCCTGCCTGACGATATCCGTCTTTCTCACTTGGGAAAGGAATTCACTGGACATCATAAGTCCGCCTATGTCATAGAACTCCTCGTAGCGGCCCGGAACAGCATGGACACGGCTGCTGATATCATAGTAGACCACGTTTCCCGGAGCCCACATAACGGCTCCCCTGGGCTGAAGCTGGGGTATGATATTGGAGACAATGGCCCCTCCCATGCTGTGCCCTGCGGGAAACATATTGTTCCTGTCACACCATGGCTGCTCACTGGCCCACAGATAGATGGCCTTTGCCTGCTCCACCTCATCCAGATATCTCATTTCCGAAAAGTCTCCGTCGCTTTCTCCGCATCCGTAGAAATCAAATTTCACACATGCGATACCATGATCGGCGCACCTTCTGGCAAACAGTTCATGCAGACGCATCTGTCCAATCCGGTCCACGCAAAAGCCATGATAAAAACAAACCACCGGGAAGGGACCCTCACCGTCGGGAAGCCTCACATCTCCCCGCAGCAGTTTATGATTTACTTCCAATTCAACATTAATAAACATTCCTTATCCTCCCATTAACCGGTAAATGTATATCCCAGCATCTTAGGCAGGAACATTGTTATCTCCGGGAATATAATCAATAATGCCAGCAGTACATAGAGAACGATTATCATGGGGAACGTATCTTTAAAAATCTCCTCAAAACTGGTTTTCGATACCCTTTGGGCAACAAACAGGTTTCCTCCCATAGGAGGCGTAATCATTCCGATGCACAGATTTATCACCATAATAATTCCGAAATGAAGCGGATCAAACCCAATTGCGATTGCGATAGGCGCAAAAATCGGTCCAAACAGTACGATTGACGATATGGTATCCAGAAACATTCCGATGATCAGGAGCGCAATGTTAATCATCAGCATAATCATGGCTCTGAAACTTGTTATGGACAGCATCCAGTCCGTAATCATGGTAGGTACACGGTTCATGGTCAGTATCCGTCCAAAGGTATTTGCCGCCCCAAACAGTATCATGATGGTGGCCGATGTGATGGTCGCGTCAAACATGGCCTGGCAAAAAGCCTTCCAGCTCAGATGATGGTACACGAACACAGCCACTATGATTGCATACACGACGCCGATGACAGCGGATTCCGTCGGGGTAAACACACCGGAATAAATGCCTCCCAGAATTATGACGGGCATCAGGATAGCCGGTATGGCCTCCTTCAGCACAACCGCTTTTTCCCTGCCGGTCCTGGCCTTTGTCTCGTTCCCCTTATAGCCCCGCTTTTTACTGGCAAAATAGTTATAAATCATCAGGGCCACGCCCATGAGGACTCCCGGAATAATTCCCGCGATAAACATATAGGATACGGAAACCCCAATGGTAACCCCATACATAATCACGGGTATGGAGGGCGGTATAACCGGCCCGATGGTGCTTCCTGCCGCTATCAGAGCCCCGCTGTACCCTTTGGAATAGCCCTGGGCTGTCATGGCGCCAATCATGATGCCCCCTATAGCCGCTGCTGTAGCTGGTCCGGAGCCCGATATGGCCGCAAAAAACATGGACGCCACGATGGCAGCCATCCCCAATCCGCCCGGCATGGTCCCTGTCATCATTTCCGCCACATCCACCAGCTTCTTTGCAATGCCGCCCCTCTCCATCAGGCTTCCCACCAGCATAAAGAATGGAATTGCCATGAGAGAGAAGGAATCAATGCTTATGACCGTGGACTGCGCCAGCATCTGTGTCATATTGCTTCCCGCGTTAAAGACAGAGAATGTAGCCACACAGCTCAATCCCAAACTCACTGCAATGGGGACAGTGCCCAAAAGGCAAACAAATAATACTCCCAGCATTGTACCGATCATGCCTCTGCCCCCTCCTTTCCTGGGTTCATGAATTCTCCTGCCCTGCGCTGGATAATCCGTATACTCATACCCGCCATCCCCAGCACTCCGGCCAGATACATAATCCATTTGGGAACAAAGGGCAGGGCGGAGAGAACCTGCCCCTGGTTCCGTATCAAATTCATAAGCTTGAATATCTCATACGACATATATATCCCATAACCAGCGGCAATCACATCTCCCGCTAGGTACACGGCCTCAAATATCTTCGGGTCCTTCTTAAAAGCCAATGACAAGGCCGTCACCCTCATATGGGCGTTGATTTTACCTGCCCAGCTGATTCCAGCAAAGGATGTCCATACCAACAGCAGCCTGGCCAGCTGTTCACCCCAGGAAAGGGTGAAGTTGAATACAAATCTGGTAACAACGTTAAGTGCAATGATTATGGTCATCACAAGAAACATGCATACAATGATATACTTCTCAATCTGGTTATAGAAAGGTTCTTTCTTCTCCGTCTGCTCCATGCTGTTCTCCTTATATACAAGGTCTTTTACTTCATGTATTTTGCGTTGATTTCGTCAACCTTGTTTACCAAATCTTCCCCTATTCCGGGAACATACTTGTCGTAAACCGGCTTGGCCGCGTCACGGAACGCCTGCCTTTCCTCATCCGTAAGGGTAATGATTACATTTGTCCCATTGTTCCCAATCTTTTCTTCCAGTTCAGCCTCGTTGGAAGCAGAAAGTTCACGCTCGTAAACAATCATCTCGTCCACACATTCCTGAATCAGCTCCTGGTCCGCCGCACTGAGGCTGTCCCACCATGTCTTGGAGGCTAATAATGGGCTTGTATCATAAATATGGCCTGTCTTTATGATATATTTCTGCACCTCATATAATCTGTTGCCGTCAATATTGGCAAAGGGGTTCTCCTGGGCATCCATGATTCCATTCTGCAGCGCCGTATACAATTCAGAGAATGCCATGGGCACTGCGGATGCACCCAGCGCGTTGAAATGGTCAATGTGCATCTGATTTTCCATAACCCTGATTTTCAGTCCCTTCATGTCCTCCGGCTTATGGATTTCCTTATTGGCCGTCAGCTGTCTCCAGCCGGTGGCCATCCATGTCATCCCCTTGAAGCCGGCAGGTTCCAGATTGCTGAATATTTCCTGTCCCACTTCGCCGTCCAGGACCTCTTCAGCCGCCTCATTGGACTGGAATAAATACGGAAGGTCCAAAAGAGCAGTGGAATCCGTAAATGCCCCAAGGAATGCCACGGAGGAAATTGCCATTTCCAGAGTACCCATCTGAAGCTGTTCCAGAAGTTCCGTATTATTTCCCAATGCCGAGGCAGGGAACACGTCTACTGTAATTCTTCCGCCGGTTTTCTCTTTTAACATCTCTCCCAATTTGTTGGATGCAAGGTCAATGGGCACTCCCTCCTGGCTGACATGGGCTATCTTGATCACGATAGGATCTCCCTGGGTGTGGTCTGCTTCCCCGGCAGATGACTCAGCGCCTGCCGGCTCTGCCTGTTCCTGTGCCTCCTCCTTTTTTGTTTCTGAAGTCTGGGCAGCAGACGAAGGGGCGGTGCTCCCTCCTCCACAGCCGCTCAGGGTGAGCGCTGCCAGTGAAACTGCGGATGCGATTGCCAGTAACTTTTTTCCTGTCTTTTTCATTCCTATAATCCTCCCACATATTGATTGTATTTATGGACTGTTTCTGTACTTCCTGTATACATTAAGTATAGCAATGCCATAATTGCAAAACAATATCCGCCGGAACTAATAAAAAGAGGCGGTTATTATACCAGCTGCACATTCCTTTATCATGTGCAGTTGAATATCCCCTTCTTTCCGCCTTAAAATCCCCCCTCATGTACATATTTTGGCAATTCTCTGTGTATGTTTCCCAATTTATCTTTTTATTTATTGTACCAAAAGCACATTTTTATATGATGTAAAAGTTGATATACTTAAAATAACAACAGACAGGAGAGGTATATTTATGTATCTTGGAGAACTGGACCTTCAGTATCTGATAAACAGCATCCGCAGTGTGTGCAGCAAACCTATCTTTATCCTGAATCCAAACTGGTCCGTCATGTCCTGCACCCACCAGGGATTCACCGGATATGCAGAGGAGATTGCGGCTTACTGCGCCCGGGACAATGACTATGGGGCGACTGCCGCCCACTTTGGCATCATAATAGAACCCTGTATCCTGGAGGAAACCCTTATATGCTACTTCATGATACTTGACAAAAAATCCCACTACATGATTCCCTATCTGAAGACTTTAACGGAGCTGCTTATTTCCCCCCAGATATCAGATATCCAGAATCAGACGGCCAGTTCCAGAAGCATGTTAATCAACCAGATTGCCAACACAGGCCAGAAGAGCTCTGAGATTGATACCTTTATGAAGGAGTTTGGCTACTCATACGGCTGCCCCAGATGCGCACTTTTGTTTGAAATCAACCGGCATGGAAAAGAGAACTCCCATTACCGTTTCGACTCCTCGGAATCTTATCTCAACAAGCGGATCACCTCATCCTCCCTGTATTCAAAAGAGGATATTTATGGCTTCCTAAGCTCGGACAGGTACCTTATTTTCAAAGATACCAGCTTTGCCGCGGCCTCTGTGCCTGTCCGTGAAATCAATGATTACGCGGCTGCCATCGTTGCCTCTTTCCATGAATATAACGGTGAGGAGCTGCACTGCACCATCGGGAGCAGCTATGCGGATTTATACCAGCTCCGCCAAAGCTATCTGGAAGCGCTGTTTCTCATTGCCAACTATGATTACCTCAATGCAGCGTCCTCGCCCTCTCTCAATATACAGGATTTTATGTTTGAATACGCCGTAAGCCTGATTCCCAGAAGCTACTGGAATAAC
>JAJQEA010000358.1 GCA_021201905.1 Clostridia bacterium | reverse complement strand
CATCCTCCATCTTCTCTTCCCATATGTAGCCTCCCGCTGTCTTCCGGGCTCCGCTAAGGGCGCATGACAGACTTCTGCGGCTGATTTTAAGACTCCGGCTGGCATGGGCAATGGAGAGGAATTCCCCAACGATTTCTCCGGCCAGATTCTTCTGTACCAGAGGACGCTTATCATGGTTTCCTATTTTGCTGATTAAATCTATTTCAATACTTTCCTTCGGTGAATCCGCCAGTACCTTTCTCCAGACATAACCGCCGCCGGTCCTGCGTTCGCCATGGGCAGCTCTTGCGATGGAACCAATGGAAACCCCTGTCGCCTCATGGGCCGCTCTGGAGCTTTTATAATCTGCAATATAAACACCTTCGGTAGAATATTGACGATATACATAACCTGCACTAATTGTCCGACTCATCTGTATCTTCATCCCCCCATTATCTTATGATTGCCACGCGTACATGGTCATTATATCAACTATTGACTTTTTTGTCCAGACAACTTCTTACATGTATACCCATCCCTACATTAAGTGTATTCGGAGTGTCGAAGATATAGCTGAACAGGTTTCAATCAGGCTCAATTCTTCCATGAATTCAGTAATTTGTCCTTCTTGTTGCAAAAGTCATAGTATTTTCTCATTATATGTGCTAAATTATATATATCGAACATTTATTATAACTATCAAACATTCAGGAGGTATTGGAATATGTATGCAGAATTTACAGATGACCTGGTAACAGGCAATGAGATGATTGATACCCAGCACAGGGAGCTGATTAGCAAGATCAACGATCTATTAAAGAGCTGCGAGGAGCGCTCCAACCAGAGCGGCGCAGCCAGGATGTTAAACTTCCTTGCGGATTATACCGAGTACCATTTTAATGCAGAGGAGGCCCTCCAGGAATCCATAAATTATCCGGGCATCAAAGAGCACAAGGAAAAGCATGAGGAACTGAGAAGAACAGTCCAGGAGCTTCATGAGATGCTGACAGAGGAAGAAGGCCCCACGGACGCATTCGTGGAAAAGGTCTCCGAGAAAATCAGGGACTGGCTGTACTACCACATCCAGACCTTTGACCGCTCCGTGGCGGAATTCAAATTCATGCGTGATAATGCAGATCGCATCTGATCTCCCTGATACAAAAAATCCAGACAGCAGGCCCTTTCCGGCCACTGTCTGGATTTTTTATGTATGTTACCTTCTCTTTCAATGATATTGCCATATTCACTCAGACTATAGTTCCCCTATCACGTTCTGTTTATCCTGGTCTTTTGCAAGCCGGTCACTCACATCCACAAAATCTTCATCCTCATATATCCGGTCAATATGGAATTTAGTGACAGAATAAATAATGACTATCACCGGCGTAATGTAAAGCAATGGAATATATGGAATAAACGATAATACGGATACCCCCAGCGCGCCTGCGCAGAATAAAGCATTTGTGTTCCATGGAATGAATAATGCTCCGTAGGTTCCTCCTGCTTCCAAATCCCGGGAACAATTTTTGGGAAGCATATTATACCGCTTATACAAAGGAGCCATAAGGGTTCCGGACATCACGATGGCAAAGTTCTGGCTCATTGCCACAGCATTTCCGATAAATCCAAACAAGATAGTCAGGAAGGTAACCCCGGCCGTACCATGTATATGTTTTACCGTGGAATCCGCTATGCATTTCAGCACATCCATATGATCCAGCATACCAGCTACCGTAAATCCAAACCACGTGACTCCACCCAGACTCCACATGCTTGAAATGCCTCCCCGGTTCAGCAGTGTAAACAGCATCTCATTCTCTGTTTCAAGTGCAAATCCGCTATAAAATGTGTTGAATGCGGCTGCCACATCCATTCCCTGATAAAAAACAGCCACCGCAATGCCCATAACCGACCCTATAATGATACATAAGGTTGCCGACACCTTCTTGAGCAGCAGGACAACCGTCACGAGTAATGGCAAAAACGCCATAATACCCAGCTTAAAGTTTCCCTGAAGACCTTCCAGCATGGCGCTTACTTCCGGCGAATCAATATTTCCTCCGTATTTGAATCCCAGGACACAAAAGAATATCAATGTGATTAAATAGGATGGAACCTGGTCATATACCATATGCCTGATATGTTTGAAAATATTGACTCCGCAGATCGAGGAGGCCAGGATGGTAGTGTCTGACATGGGAGACATTTTGTCGCCGAAAAAGGCACCGCAGATACACGCGCCTGCTGTGATAGGCGCCGGAATCCCAAGGCTGTTTCCAATGCCCATCATGGCAACGCCGGCGGTTCCCACAGAGCCAAGGGAAGTACCGCTAAGCAGCGATATGACAGAGCATAAAATAATTGCCGTTATGAGAAAGAATTTAGGATTAATAAATTTAATACCATAATAAATAACTGCCGGAGTTGTTCCCGCCGCAATCCATGTGCCAATCAACGCGCCGACGGACAACATGATAAAAACTGCCGGAAGGGATTTGGCCGTAAATTTAACCGCAATGTCTTCAAGCTCAGATGCTTTGAACCCATAAAACATGCCAAACGGAATCAAAACCACCCAGAGCATTAAGAACATGGCTCCCATATCACCATCAAATATTACTTTTTGAACCGCAATAGCCGCACAAATCACCACAAATACAATAATTGCAGGTATCAGCGACATTTTTCTTTTTTTTGCTGTCTATCTTTCTGTCTTTCATTTGCTTCCCCCATTTGCTTCTATATATTTATATACTTCCTTGGTATGCGAGATGAAAATATAACCGTTGTCTCAGGAGCTGACGCATTGCATAGCATGGCATAATCTCCTGCTATCTGTGATACTTCTCCGTTTTTTCCAAAAATTGTAACCTCATCCCCCACCTTTACATCTTCTATATCAGTCACATCCAGAATTGTGTGGTCGCAGCATATCTTTCCGATGATGGGCACCCTTTTACCCCGGACCAGCATCTCTCCTTTGTTCGATAAGGCACGCCGGATTCCATCTGCAAACCCCACCGGCACAACTGCAATTCTCGTTCTCCTGGCCGTCTTATATAAAGGACCATAACTGACTTCCGTGTCTTTGGGTATCCATTTAATCTGCACAATATATGTGTTCATTGACATGCAGTTTCGGATGCCGCAGCCGGAATATTGTTTGGGACTAATACCATACAGAATGGACCCCACCCGGATGTAATCACCTGGCATTTGAGGATACCAGGTATATGGATCTGAACTCATTAAATGGGTCTTTATGCAGATATTTCTTTGCTTCAGCCTCCCTGTAAGTTCAAAGAATCTTTGCTGCTCTGTTAAATCCAGCGCCGCGTATGCTCCCTCTGTACCGGCTGCCGTGAGATGAGAAAAGACAGCCTCTGTGTTCAGATTGGGTAATGCATGTATTTTCTCCACTTCCTCAGCAGCCTCTTCCACGCGGTCCTTCAGCACAATCCCCATCCGGCTCAATCCGCAATCAACCTTCAAATGAACCGGCAGGCTGTAAGACTGCCTTACAAGTTCATCTGATATCTTTTTTGCCATCTCATAATCCGTTACCGTAATGATGAGCTTATGCTCTCTGGTAATTTGTAATTCCCTGCTTTCTACCGGCATCATTACCAAAATAGGAGCAATCACGCCAGCCTCTCTCAGAGTTACAGCTTCCTCAATAAAAGTGACTGCAAACATGGGACAACCGGCCTTCTCCAATTTTTTCGCTATGGGGACAGCCCCCAAACCATATGCGTCCGCTTTCACAACTGCTATGATTCCCGTCTCTTCCGGAAGCGTGTCTGATACTTTTTTGTAATTCTCTGCAATTACTTCCAGGTCTATTTCCATTTGTGTATACATCATAATCAATATCCCTTAAGTCAACGAACTTTCATTTGATATTGTTTCTCCAAAATCTCCAACACCCCATCCAATCCTGTCATACTCTCCGGGAAATCAGGCAAATAGGAGGAAGTGACCTTTGTGTCTTTGACACCGCTGGCCGTAATCAAAAGTACGACTTTCTCGCCCTTTTTGATTTTTCCGTCGGCAACCAGCGCTTTCAGACCCGCATATGAGGCCGCAGACGCAGATTCACAGTAAACGCCTTCCTTTCGTGCCAGTTCACTCTGTGCCTGATAAAAGTCCTCATTTTTCTCCAGTGCGATGGCCAAGCCCTTTGATTTTCTGAGCGCGTAGAGTGAATGGTATGTACCCCATTTGGTAGATATGGAGGATGCCACGCTGTCCCATGCCTCTACCGGTTCAATCATTTCGCTTCCGGAATGATAGGCCCTGGCTACCGGACCGTAATCTTCTACGGAAACCATCTGAGGGATATGATGAATGAATCCCATTTCTTTTAATTCCGAAAAACCTTTCATGATTCCAAACAAAGCATCTCCATAGCAAATCGGGACAACAATCTTATCCGGAAGCTCATCCATTTGCTTATAAAGTTCATATGCGATCAGCTTATAGCCCTCAATTGCCCATGGATTACTTCCTACAATCGGGACCACATAATTGGTAGCAGGATACCAGCCCAATTCATCTACCAAATACTTCAGCACTTCCCATCGCTTGGATACTGTTTTTACGCCAATTAATGTTGGCCCGTATACCTGCATGAATGTTTCCAGGGTTTTATTGACTCCTTTGACCGTCAGGATCACACAAGGCATTCCTGCCTTCGCTGCAAATGCAGCTCCGCTTGCTCCGTTATTTCCGGTAGATGCGTACACGACGCCGGGCGCATCCAGCTCCATTGCCTTATTGATTAAGACCGCGTTCAGCCGGTCCTTATGCCCCCAGGTTGGATTTCTTGTCTCGTCCTTTATATATAAATCCAGTCCCAGTTCTTTTCCGATTACCGGAAGCTTCGTCAGTGCCGTATTTCCCACACCCAGGTCAACAAACGGCCGTTTTTCTTTAAACGGAAGCAGTTCCCGATATGTTTCCATGCTGTTTCCGGAAAACATTTTCAAAAATGTTTCCTTTTTACCATCTGTTTTCGGGAGCTCATACACAGGCGTTATGTTGGAAACAAAGGTTTCTGTCCTGCAATACGGACAGCCTTCATAAATACGCTCTGATTCAAATATATGCCCACATTTTAAACAAACTGATTTTCCTGTATACATTGGTTTCCTCTCTGCTAAACGGTTGCGATGGCCTCGATTTCAATGTCGGCCCCTTTCGGAAGCGCTGCAACCTGAACGCATGCGCGTGCAGGCGCATTTCCGCCAAAGAATGTTCCATATGCCTCATTCACTTCGCTGAACACTTCCAGATTCGTCACAAAAATTGTCGTTTTTACCACCTTGTCCAGGCTGCTTCCAGCCGCCTTTAGAATCTCCCCAACATTCATCATGGACTGGATTGTACGGTCTTTGATATCCCCTTCCACAATCGTTCCGGTTGACGGATTGATAGGTAGCTGCCCTGAAACAAATACAAACCCATTGGCAGATATACCTTGTGAATATGGTCCGATGGCTGCCGGTGCTTTTTTAGTTGATACACAACTCATTTCTTTCTCCTTTCAAATAACCATTATTTACTTGATAGATAGATTATAAGATCTCTTCAGTACATTTGTCTAACGAATTAAACTGATT
>JAJQEA010000177.1 GCA_021201905.1 Clostridia bacterium | reverse complement strand
GGGTATGATATGGAAAGAGTATTCCGGGAAATATCTGAAAAGCCATAAAGTGTCCTCCATTTCCATCATGGCGGCAGCCCTGGTGTCTTCTCTGTTTATTTCCTTCATAACCACCCTGTTTTATAATATGTGGGCGGATTCTGTCAGGCGGGCTGTACAAAAGGGCGGGGACTGGCAGGCTGGTGCGGGGCCAACCCTGCTCACCGGATTTTATTTTGTCATCATGTGCATGGTCTGTCTGTCCATGGCACTGGTGCTGTATCACGCATTTGTGATGGGAGCGGACGAGCGTATGCATCAGCTGGGAATCCTGCAGACAGTGGGGGCCACTCCGGGCCAGATAAGAGTGTGCCTGTTACAGGAGGCCCTTGCTTTAAGCCTGCTGCCTGTTCTGGCGGGAATCGCTGCCGGCGTGGGAGCTGCGGCCCTGTTTCTGCATATGGCTAATTCCATCAGCAGAGCCCTGGGTATGGAGGCGGCATATTTAACTTACCATCCTTTTTTGTTCCTTCTGACTCTGGCCATATGCGTTTTGACAGTGGGCGCAGCCGGCGGCCGTGCTGCCATACAGATGAGCCGGATCAGTCCTCTGGATGCAGTCATGGGAGGAAGGGAACAGCCTGTACGGCAGGTAAAATCATTTCGTTTCTTTTCAAAGATTTGGGGTGTGGAGGGGGAACTTGCCGGAAAATCGCTGTATGCCAGAAGAAAGGCGTTTCGGGCCTCATCCCTGTCCCTTACCCTGTCCTTTATGGTGTTCAGCCTGTTCCTGAATTTCTGGGTATTATCCGGGCTCAGTACAAAGTACACGTATTTTGAGCGGTATAAGAATACCTGGGATCTAATGGCCGCAGTCAGAGGAGAAGATGATGTGCCGTCCGGTCTGTTGGAGGGGATCCGCAGCCTGTCCGGCGCAGCCAGGTGTATCCGGTATGAAACAGCAGAGGGATATACCTGGCTGGAGGAAGGGATGCTGTCAGAAGAACTCATAAAGGCAGGAGGGCTTGACAGCCTTAAGAATACCGGAATTCAAAAACTGAATGGGAGATATAAGGTAAAGGTTTCCATGGTGATACTGGACCGGGGCAGCTTTCAGGCGTTCCTGGAGGAGTCGGGGCTTGACCGTTCTGTCACTGAGGTCACGGTCAACCGGATATGGGACAATGTGAACAGCCATTTCCGGGCAAGGACTTACCTCCCTTTTTTCAGACCCATGGAGTTTCCGGTGACGGTTGAGATGGATGAAGGGGGGAGGACGGGGGAAAATACAGATGGCAAAAATACAGACGGCAAAAATGTAGACGGCAAAAATTCAGACAACAAAAATGCAGGAATAATGCAGCTGCACACAGGGGCATATACAAACCGTGTACCGGATTTGAGGGAAGAATATCCTGATTTTTCCCTGGTGCACATCATGCCGGAGCAGGTGTATGAGGAGAAGATGGGCGGCAGGGTTCCAGAGGAAGTGCATTATCAGATCAAAGCTGTATCTGAAGAAGCAGTCCCGGAGCTGGAAGAAAGTGTGCGCAGCCTGTTGGACGGGAAATCGGATTATGAGCTGGAGAACCGGCAGACAGAGGAAGCATATGAGATGGATGTAAGAAGGGGATACCAGCTTATCATGGGCAGCCTTTGCGGGCTTCTGGCCCTTGTGGGCATTGCCAATGTATATGCCAATACCCTGGGCGGACTCTATATGAGAAAACGGGAATTTGCCCGATATCTGTCCGTGGGAGTCACTCCGAAAGGATTGGCGCGTATATTGGCCACGGAGGCATGTATCGTGGGCCTGAGGCCGGTTCTGGCAAGCATTCCGGTCAATATAGGATTCGTTATATTCACGGTCCGCCAGAGCCGGTTAATGTTCCGTGATTATCTGGCTGTCATACCATTAAAGCCCCTGGCGCTGTTTTGGGGAGTGATTCTGGTATTTGTGGGTATGGCATACTGGACGGCCGGCAGACGGATAAACGGCGTCAATATAGTGGAGGGAATGAGAGATGATACAATGATTTGACGGAGAAAAGACTTGGTCCTGGGAGCGGGGAACCCTGGGACCCGGTTTCCTGGGGCGCGGTTTTCTGGTGCGCGGCGGATGAAGAGTAAGGGACGATCATATATCAGTATCTTTTAGATACCATGGCACTTTATAGTGCGTAATTTACCATATCTCCCGGACGGGGTATAATGGAAGGTAGATTAGGCAGAGCTATGGAGAGGCCGGATGGCATTGTGCGCAGGGAACTGTCTGAAAATATATTACGGTAAAATGAGTTAAAGGGAAGTGGAAATATGAAAGGCAGAGTACAGGAAACCGTGGAGCAGGATACCATAAAACAGGAGACCGTGGGACAGGATACTATAAAACAGAAAACCGTGGGGCTGGATACCGCAAAACAAAACACCACAGTATGGAAAGATAACGTGAAGGACAAGGCAGACACGCTCCCCGGATATGAGGATTGTCTTGGAACACTGAAACGGCGTCTGGAGCAGGCAGACGCTATTGTCATCGGAGGCGGAAGCGGCCTGTCTGCTGCGGCCGGACTGACCTATATAGGCAGGCGGTTTGAGGCGCATTTTAAGGAATTCATAGAGCGGTACGGTATGAGGGATATGTATTCGGCGGGATTTTATCCATTTCCCACCCAGGAGGAAAAGTGGGCTTATTGGAGCCGCCATATCTACTATAACAGATATGATATGCCGGCGGCAAAGCTGTACAGGGAGCTCTATGAAATGGTGAAGAATAAAAACCACTTTGTTCTGACCACCAATGTGGACCACCAGTTCTGGCTGGCCGGTTTTCAGGATGAGCGTATATTTGCAACCCAGGGGGACTATGGGCTGTTCCAGTGCAGGCAGGGATGCCATAAGAAGCTGTATGACAATGAGGCCCAGGTCCGGGCCATGGTGAGGGAGCAGAAGGACTGCAAAATCCCCTCCCATATGGTGCCCAGGTGCCCGGTGTGCGGAGGCGATATGGAGGTACATTTGAGGTGTGATGGTAATTTTATGGAGGATGAGGCTTGGCACAGGGCAGCGGTACGGTATGAGACATTTCTGCGCAATAACCGGGAAAAGGATCTGGTTTTCCTGGAATTAGGCGTGGGTATGAACACGCCCGGAATTATAAAATATCCCTTCTGGAGGATGACAAAGCAGTGGGAGCGGGCGTTTTATATCAGCGTCAATCTGGAACAGGCCTGGGCGCCGGATGAAATCATGGACCGGTCGCTGGTGCTGAAAGCTGATATCGCCGATGTACTGGAGCATCTGGCAGAAGCTGGTGCGGGAAGGAATGATGGGACCGTTTTCAGGGAAAGGAGCAGCCAGACATGAAGGAGATGAACCAGGAAGAACGTCTGGACTATATTGTGGATGAACTTAAGAGGGATTCGGTCTGTTACGGGGATATGGAGGTAAGGCCCCGGGAACGGCGCAGAGTCATGCGCTCCCTTATGAATATCCGCGCACCAAAGCCATTGCCCGCCGGTTTTCTGGAGATTCAGGATGAATTCCTGAGGGAGGAAGCCAGAGAAAAAAGGGATTGTGGGCCTGGCTGACATACCAACCGTAAGGGAGCAGTATGGAAGCAGCGCCCTGTTTGGGGACCGCATATCCATATGGCAGGGCGACATTACCCGTCTGCAGGTGGATGCCATTGTCAACGCGGCAAATTCACAAATGCTGGGCTGCTTTGTGCCCTGCCACGGCTGCATTGACAACGCTATTCATTCCGCTGCGGGTCTGGGACTGCGTGAGGCTTGCAGCCGGTACATGGATGACAGGCGCAGGAAGGATCCGGATTATGAGGAACCCACTGGAAGGTCGGTACTGACGCCGGGGTTCTGCCTTCCCTGCCGGTATGTGATTCACACCGTGGGACCTGTTGTGGGAATGAGGCTGATGGAAGAATTGAAACAGGACCTGAGAAACTGTTACGTTTCCTGCCTGGCGGCAGCTGCGGACCAGGGATTGAGGAGCATTGCCTTCTGCTGCATTTCTACCGGGGAATTCCATTTCCCAAATGATAAAGGGGCGGAGATAGCGGTGGATACAGTGACAGGCTTCATAAAGCAGCGGGAAGGAGCCTTTGACCGGGTTATTTTTAATGTGTTTAAGGATGAGGACAGGGAATTATATGTAAACCTGCTGTCATAAGAGTAATGTCATCAGAAAGGATTGCAGGCCGGGTCATCCTGATGGAGCTAAATGCAAAATCAAATATTGATTAAAAAGGAAGCGCCCCCCAACACCACTCCGGTATACGGATGGTTTGAAGGCGCTTGTTCTATTTTCTAATGATATCCGGCACTGCTTCCGGCTTTATTGGGCGGTCTGCGGATGCTGCGAATTGTCTGCCGCTGATTTTTCACTGTACCTTCTGGACAGCGCGTACGCGCCCACCCAGCCCGCAAAGGCGCACAGGGTCAGGATGAGAAGGAGAATCCAGGCCGTATGGTAGGAGCCGCTGGTGTCATATATGGCTGCCACCATGAGTGCTCCCAGGGAGAGGCCGATTTGTGTAAAGCTGTTGGCGATTCCGTATGCCTCGCCGTACTTTTCAGTGCCAAAGATGGCGGAGGTAATAAGAGGCGGGGTCACAGTGCCAATGGCGTCTCCCAGGCCGAAAAGGAGGGCCATGATGTAGAGCATGCTGATGTTTTGCCCAAAGAGGATGAAGATAAAGGAGAGGGCAAAGGTGATGCATCCAAAGGCAGTGCTGGCCACAACTCTAAACCTGTCATTGAGCCATCCCAGGACCAGCTTGCCGAAAATACCAATCATGGAATACATGGAGATGATGAAAGCCTGTACCTGGGGGCCCTGGAGTTCCTCGATAGCCGGAGGGAAGTGGCCCAGGGAGCCGGTATTAATCAGTCCGTTGCACAGCATGCCGAAGATGAAAAGGATGAAGAACAGCTTTGTCCTGGATTCTTTCACGCTGAGCGGAAATACAATGTCTGCCTTTTTTTGGGAATACGTTTGGAGGCGGCATTCTGTGTGGCAGTGTCCTGTGCAGTGGCCTCCTGTATGGCGGCATCTTCGATGCCGTAGGGTAGGAGTCCCATGTCCTCAGGGCGTTTCCTGAGGATGAACAGAGCAGCGGGAAGGGCCAGCACCAGGATAATGAGAGCCATGATTCGGTAGGTGCTCCTCCAGCCATAGGCCCCCAGCAGCCATGTGATAACAGGACTGAAGATGGTGCCGCCCACGCCGATTCCGGCCATGGCTATGCTCATGGCAAGTCCTCTCTTTTTGATGAACCAGTTGGTAATCATCATGCTTACCGGAATCAGGGAGGCGTTTAAGAAGAAAATACCGGTAAAAAAGGAGGAAATGTACAGATGAATCACGTTGGTGGCAAGGGAGAAGGAAGCATAGGAAAGGACAAAGCCAATAATGCTGACGGTCTGAATCCGTTTCATGTTGCCTCTTGCAAGTCTGGTCGACACAATGGGGGACAGAAAGATACCCAGACCCTGGAGAATGGTGTTGGCCAGGGTAAAGGCGCTTCTGGAAATCTGAAGCTCACCCGTGACCTGAATCAGAAATTTATTGCTGAGCGCCATGAGGGGGGGGGGGGGCCCAATGGTACTTGAATCCATAACACAGCAAA
>JAJQEA010000399.1 GCA_021201905.1 Clostridia bacterium | reverse complement strand
GCCTGATATAACTGGTCCGGTTTAAATTCCGCATCCGAGGATTCCACGGCCTTCCAGCCGCTGAATCCCCTTCCCTCCAGTGAAGGAATCAGGTTGTCTGTAATCACCCCATATTTCTGCAGGCTGTAGGTCACCAGCGGATCCGTGGAATCATTCAGTGTTCCGCCTTTCAAATCAAATACAACCGCTATGTTATGCTTCAGCTCACCGTCTACATGCCATTCATAAGGGTCGCCTTGTTCATACTGGATCCTGTACCATATGATATCGTCCCTGGAATAGGTCTTTCCATCCATGGTAAATGTGTCATTGGCCGGCCACTGTGCAATACGCTCTAAGACCGCCTCGTTGCTCCCGCTCAGTTCCCCGGCTGGTGCCGGCACCATCACCGGATTTGCGTGAAGCTGGCCTTCCCCGAACAGTGCATAGTTATAAGAAGGATCCGACACATTGCCGTCCGGCCTTGCAACCGTATCTTTTCTCACAAAGAAACCGCTCTTGACTGTGTTTTCCTCAAATACAGCCGTATAAATCATATTCTTTGTAACTGTCTTGGGCAGCTGGCTATCCTGCAGGATATTTCCTTCCATATCCATCCATCCCGCGAACCGCATTGTCTTTTCCGATGGTGTCTTATCACCGATAAAGTGCACCAGTCTGTCGCCATACTTATAATCACTCTTTGACTGCACCGCAAAATCGCCTTGGCTGCCCGGCTCATAGGACACGGTAAACTGCTGCCTGAAGTAAAGCCTTAATGTAGTGGAACCATCCTCTTTCACCTTGGCTTCCTTGATATTCCTTCCGTCTGTATCCAGAACATAGGTGCAATCGCTCTCAACCTTATTTGCCAAATCCTGCTCTGTTACTTTAGCTGTTTCATGGAGAGGCACGTCATTTCTTGTCTCTGTGTATGTGGGCTTTAATGGATAACGGCCCCGGGACTGCATGAAGAACTCCACCTTGTAGCGAATGTTTTCATTATTCAGGAAATGAGCCGTAAATACAGTGTCGCAGTAAAACTTATGTGCGGCTATGTCATCTGTGTCATCAAACACATAATCCGGTATCAGCTTCTTATATCCGGGCTGGTCGGATTTCCAGTTGTTAAAGGTAAATCCGTCATCTGCAAGGTACTCCACACCCTCAGAAACAGGGCTTACAGGAGCAATCAGGCTCAGCTCCCCGGCCGAATCTCTCCTGGTTGCCACCTCCATCACAGTTCCTGTCATGACGCCGTTGGCACCGGCCCTGTAGGTAAATGTAACCTGGTACCGATCCGGTATGCCGTCCGGTTTTGTGGGCTTATTGCCGTCCTCCGGATTCGCCTCTCCGATTTCATCTATACCGTAGTAGACATTCACTACATTGGCCAGAGGACTTAAGGATACCTTTTTGCCGTCTCCCTCAATGTAGTCCAGCGCATAATGGCGTCCGTCCTTGTCCACAGATGCTGTCTTGTCAAATACAATATCTGAATTATATTCAGCATTTATCACATGCTGCGCATGCTCATACTGCCTGTCAATGCGGAATATCCCATGTGCATTTTCAAAGAAATAATTTACCCTGTATTCCAAATCCTGACGAATCTGGCTGGTGACCGCCACTTCATGGTTTCGGGTGCGGGACAGAGATACATATCCCAAAGCAACTGCCCTTTTTAATTCGGTTTCCTGAAGAGGACTGCCATCCACTGTGATGCTGCTTATGGTATAACCGGTATCCGCACTGAACCGTACCCGCATGGGCAGAACCGCATCATATCCATAGCTGCCGCCTTCACTGATGCTGGAGTGCTTATCCGAATGCGTAATCAGAGTAAAACGCTTCGTCTCCGATGTCACATAGACGGAATGGCATTCCTTCCTGTCAACGCTAACGCTGCCCGCTTCGATGGCATCCTGCAGTTCCTGTCCCGTAAGCGGACGTGAATCTACAAAGACTCCCTTAATACCATATCCTGGTTTGCCTCAAAGGTGACCTCTATCATCGCCTCAGGGTCGTAGCTGTATGTATAAACCCTATCCTGAGGGTATGTAATCCGGCTATGCAGATCCGCCCCTGTTGTGAGTACATATTCCATGGGGCTGGCCTCTACATAAACGCTGTGGCTGCCCTTGCGGTCCACTGCGACAGAATGACTGGTCAGCGCTTTGAGAAGCTCTGATCCCTCCAGGGAAACATCATCCACTATCACCTTGCTGATTTTATATCCTGTATTGGCCTTAAACTTGACCACCAGGCATTTGCTCCCGTCATATGTAAAGTTGGTCACCGTTTTTTGAGGTTCGGTAATCCGGCTGTTTTCATCGGAACCAACGGTCAGCGTAAACTCACTAATCTTACTGGTGACAGTTACAATGTGATCCCTGTCGCGCTCCAGTTCTATATATCCCTTGGAAACCGCTTCCTTCAGCTCGTCTCCCCTGTATTGGCGGAAATCAACCCTTATTCCGGAAATCGAGTATCCTTCCTTTGCTCCGAACTCCACCTTAAGCTTCTCTGTTGCGTTATAGGTGAAATCCATGGAAGGGGTAATCCAGCTGTTATGGTCAGAGTCTGTGGTCAAATGATAGCTGTTTATCCTGGTTGTCACTTCGATGGTGTGGCTGCTCTTATAGTCAAATCTGTATGATTGAGTCTTTATGGCGGCTAATTTCTCAATCCCACTTAATTCTGTTCCATCAACAATGATATTTTGTATCTGGTAGCCGTCCTTTGCCCCAAACTTAACCTCATAGCTGCCAAGCCATTTGTACTCGTAGCTCTTTGTCTGGGGGTTGATCCAGGAATTTTCATCTGCCTTGGCTGTCAATGTATAAAGCGACTTATCTGCCTTGACCAGCACAATATGGTCCTGCTTACAGTCAAGTGTTATATGGCTGTAGCCCTGCTGGTCTGTCTCTGCCAAAATGTCCCGGATTTCATTCTCTGTGTATGCCTTGGCATCCACAGTAATGCTGGTAACTGTGTATCCTCTCTTCGCCTTGAATTTCACATCCAGAGTAGCTGTATCGCTGTAGGAATATTTTCTTCCGCCAGTGATGTCGGCATTTTGAGCGTTGGTAGTGAGCTTGAATTCTGACCTGACAGATGTTACCGAAACCTGATGGTTCTGTTTACAGTCCACTTCCACCCAGCCATTTTGCACAGCATCATCCAATACCTTTCCTGACAGCTCAGTGCCGTCCACCCTGATACCGGATATCCGATATCCCTGGTTAGCCGCAAAACTCACCTTGATACGGGCAACCTCGTCATATGTATATTGTGTGCCCTGGTCAATTACAGAGTTTGCATCTGAAGCAGTGGTAAGCGTATACTGCCTGGGATTCCACTTAGCTGTCAGGGTATAGGTGACCGGATTTATATTTACATTCTTCCAAACATCACCTACAAACAGCTTGTCCCCTTTCTGATATATCCTGTTTCCAGCCTGATTGAAGCTGGTCTCGGCAAGCTCCCATCCGGCAAACTCAAAATGATTCTTTTTCAGGTTTCCCGGACCTTTGATCTCAATATAGCTGGTCCCATTTTTGATTGCAGGGTGGCTGTAGATGGTATTGTCAACCGGCGCCTTTCCTTCTGCTCCATTGCCGTCATACTTTACATTAATCTTTGCAGGCGTTGCCTTGATTCTAAATTCCCTGTACCGGTATACCTCATCCCTGTAAGAGTAATGGAACTGATTGGTACATCCCATGGAAACCGCTTCTGCATTTGCAGAAGAAAAATCCTGGCTCGTTTTATCGATTGAAATAGTGGACGGCGCATCTGCAATATCCACATAGATGCCTTCCCCATACCGGGCTTTTGACAACTCCGGCTCGGTTTTACCGTTTCTGTGCTCAAACGTGGTTGGAGTCACATAGCCGTCAGCCGGTTTTACATAGAAGGATACAATGTCTGTTTTGGCAGTCTGAAGGACCTGGCCCCTTTCCATTTTCCGGAGTCCGCCGCCATTGATGCTGTACCACAGCGATATGTTGGAGGAATCCTGGTTGAATTTGAAATGGAACTGGCTGGCGGAGTCATTGATGATGATGTTGAAATATTCAGCGTAAAAGACATTTCCATACCATATACTGGCTCTTTTGCCGTCTTTCAGCACCTTAACTTCTGCAACTGAATACCTTTTTCCATTCTCCTTAGTCTCCTCCACGTTTTGGATGGAGACAACCCTTGGGTCTGATACGGACCATGAACCGCCAAGTCTTAAGTTTGCTTTTACCCGGAAAGGCTCGTCCTTACTTACTTCCACCGTAGTCCAGGTTATATTTTCTTTGCTTATTACCGCATAGATAGAGAAATGCTCCGCCTCAAAGCTTAGCGCATCCACCGTTCTGCCGCCGGACACATCCACTGCGTCCCGGACCTCCTCCAAAGCCTTCACATCTGCGGCTTCTGCCTCCACATGGACAATGGACATTTCTTCAGCGGTCTGGCTGGCTTCCTCCACGGGAATTCCAGAAAATGTAACTGTCACAACGCCTTCCTGGTTCCAGATTCCAGCGTCCAGCTTCTGGTTTCCAAGCCACAAATTTATATCGTAAGCAGCTACGGATGAAACATTTTTCCCTTCTTCTGAAGCCGCCTCCTGTGCGTTTTCACGAATGGAATCCTCCAGAGCCGCGTCCACTCTTTCAGCAGTAGCGGTCACGCCCTTCGGCAATACCCCTTCAGGCGCATAGAGGCTGATAATCATACCATCATTCACCACGATGGTGTCGGAAAATTCCGGATGTTCGTCGGTCTCAGTGGTATATACCTCAACCTCCTGTTCATCCGCTACATCTTCTACTGTGAACCAGGTCACATCTTCTGTTTCATTCTCAGGATCTGCCGCCTCCAGGATATCCCCATTGGCTGACACAGACTGTATATCATACCCCACCTGGGTCTTAACGCCGAATGTAAGACTACCGCCTTCTTCCACACCGCGCGGGCCATCCACAATACGGGCTGTTCCCTGTGCATAAACAGCATATGTTACCTTGTACCCGTCAAAATCATTTAATGCCTTCAGGGTATTTACAGTGGTAGTATAAACCTTGGCCGTGCTGCAGTATCCGATTCCCACCAGGTCATTTGATGTAGCTGATGCCACCTTATGAGCATCTTCCGGCTCTGTTTCTTCTGGAGACTGGGATGGTTCTGTCTCTATTGTAATCACGGGTGTCTCGCCGGTTATGTCATCGCCGGTTATGTCATCTCCCGTTGTTTCAGCCGGAGTGGACTCGTCTGATGGCTGTTTTGAGGACTCTTCTGAGGACTCTTCCGGTTTTTCCTCACCGGCAGAAGATTCGGTGGGAGATTCGCCGGATGGTTCTGATTCCTTTGGCTGTTCTGCCTGACTTGTCTGCTCTGTCTCACCGGGTGTTTCCGCCTCGCCGGAAGCATTTGTCACATCAGATGTATGTTTCTCTTCGGATGGTTCAGCTTGACTTTCATCATGCTTTTCAGCTGTTTCTTTGGTTGTTTCTTTGGTTTTGGTTTCCTCTTTTGTACCTTCCTCGATCTTCACATTTGAATCATGCTTTTCCGGAAGGGAGTTTTCCGGAAGGGACGCAACATCATCACCTTGCTTTTCCGCAACAACAGGCGCATAGTGACGGCTCAGGGATGCAATCGGTCCGGCATCCTGGTTCTCAGAATTACC